>JAQULX010000228.1:2680-5344 GCA_028718465.1 Dehalococcoidales bacterium
CTGCCCTTTCTGCGAAAATCGGGATGGCCGTTATTGGCGGTACCGCCGCTTGCAGGATAATGATGAAAGCTATCGAATGGTCCGGGCGGACCAGCAGCAGCAAGCCCAGGAAGACCAGGGGGAAAAGCAGGTTCTTGACCAGGATAAACTTGACTACTTCTCCGGTATAGATTTTCCTGGAGGCCCCGCTGCCCAGGAAATCATTGTAAACATTACCTCCCAGTATCAGCATGAACAGGGGGGTAGACATGGCCCCGATCATGGTGAGGGCCATAATCAGGAAGTCCGGAATATAGGCGCTGGCCCCGACCAGACTGATCACAATACCCAGAACAGTGACTACCAGGATCGAATTCACTATCCGCCTCCAGGATAGAGGCGGCTCCGGAGACGGGTAATTCCGGAAAAACAGAGCGTATGTGCTGTACACGTATGAGGCATGCAAAAAAATGAACAGAAAAAGCTGTATTAAATAGCCGGAGGCGCTGCCGAAGATACCGGAGATAATTATCAGGGGAAAGAAGATACCGTTCTGGTACATGAGGCTGATGGTGAACTCTCCCCTATATTTTTTATTCACCATTTTTGAAGAGATTATCGACAGGACTATGGTAATCATGGTAAATCCGAAAAACCACAGCGGCAACTTCCACCATTCGGGATAATTCTGCGGGGAAAACTGGAGCAGTATATTGGATAGTATCAGGCATGGAAGAGCAATATCGATCGCTATGGAAGTCAGAAGCCCCAGTGATTTTGCCGGAATATGCCGCCGGCCGATGATCCAGAAGCCGAGTACTCCTATCCCCAGGAGGGCAGCCACGGCTTGCAGAGTTATCAGAAAGATTTCCATAGCCTATTATAGCAGAGGAATTCAGAATATAACCAGGTAAAACTATCGCGAAACGGATATAATAGATATAATAAATATTGGCCTCATAAGCAAACTGAATATCCCGCCTGCCGGCGTGGGATTGAATATTTTATGTTTAAATCGACTCAGCGATAGCGTTTCTAAATACGATTGTTCTGAAAAGACTCTATTAACAAAAATAGAAAAGGATGATGACGATGTCGAACCTGTCACCTGTTGAATGGCGCAATAACAAGTTGGTCCTGCTGGACCAGACTCGCCTCCCCGGAGAAGAAGTCTACCTGGTAATAGCTCACACTGCGGACCTGGTCGAGGCCATAAAATGCCTGGCAGTCCGCGGAGCTCCGGCCATCGGGGTTGCTGCCGCCTACGGGGTTGCTCTGGGAGCGCTCGAGATAACTGTGGAAGAGAAAAGTGCTTTTCTGGCAGAATTGAAGAAGGTGGTCCGGAGCCTGCGCAACAGCCGTCCCACTGCCCGCAATCTCTTCTGGGCTGTCGAGAGAATGGAACGGGTTGCTGAGAATGGAGATGATGTCTCCAGTATCAAGAAAGCCCTGATCAGAGAAGCCCGGAAAATCCACCGTGAGCAAATCGATTCTGATGAAGCCATCAGCCGGTTCGGTGCCACTTTATTCGAGGAAGGCGATACGATTCTCACTCATTGTAACGCCGGAGCGCTGGCTACGGCCGGGTGCGGCACCGCTCTGGGAGTCATCAAACAGGCTTTCGCCGAAGGCAAGAAGGTTCAGGCTGTGGCTACGGAAACCCGTCCGCTCCTGCAAGGAGCACGCCTGACTGCCTGTGAATTAAAAAGCGCCGGAATCCCCTTCACTCTGATTACGGATTCCATGGCAGGCTCCTTTATGCGACAGGGTAAGATCGATGCCGTGATTGTCGGGGCTGACCGCATTGCGGCCAATGGCGATACCGCCAATAAGATCGGTACATATACCCTGGCGGTACTGGCTAAAGAGCACGGCCTCCCTTTCTATGTTGCCGCTCCCACCAGCACGATCGACCTCTCAACACTCACCGGCGATGCGATAGTAATTGAAGAGCGCCGGCCTGAGGAGGTTACCTGTTTTCAGGGGACTCGCACTGCTCCTGAAGGCATCCAGGTAGCTAACCCTGCGTTCGATGTCACTCCCCATAAATTTATCACGGCCATTATTACCGAAAAGGGCATCATCAAAGGGTCGTTTCACGAAAAATTAAAAAGACTTTGCTAATATAACACCAGCCAAATGACGGCCGCTTTTTGCGCATTTGAAAGGAGGAAGTTGTTATGCCGCGCGCCAGAATCGGGGTAATCGGGGGGACGGGGCTTTATCAGATCGATGGGATGACGGACATCCGGGAAAATTTTATAGAAACGCCTTTCGGCGATCCCAGCGACAGTATTATCACCGGGAAATTGAATGGGGTGGGCATTGCCTTCCTGCCCCGCCACGGAAAGGGTCACCGCATCCTGCCCGGCGAGATCCCGGTTCGCGCCAATATTTACGCCCTCAAACTACTGGGTGTGGAGGTCATCATTGCCGTCAATTCATGCGGCAGCTTTAAGGAAGAAATAAAACCCGGCGACCTGCTGGTCCCCGACCAGGTCATCGACCGCACGCAGGGGCGCATCAGCACTTTTTTCGGAGAAGGGGTCGTCGCCCATGTCTCCATGGCGAACCCGTTCTGTCCGGTCTTGAGCAAGGCCGTCTATCAATGTGCAATCGAGGTCGGAGGAGACATCCATTCCAGCGGCACCTATATCGCAATGGAAGGACCGGCTTTTTCCACCA
>JAQULX010000229.1 GCA_028718465.1 Dehalococcoidales bacterium
AGTACTCCCTGCTTTAACATTTTTTCACCTCTTTGGTGATTATTCCTTAGCTTTGCTTCTATTGTAGCTTAGCTTCGAAACTAACATCAAATGAGGCTGTTACAGACTTTTTGATGGCGAATCAAGGTTAATAGCTACTGTTGTGTTTTTGGTAAGTAGCTTATGAACAGCCCTATTGACCTCCAACATCTGTTTACCGGGATATAGCGTGAGTTCCCGGTACACGTCATCTATCTGTTTATCCGTTAACCATTCCTTGCCATCCTCAGTAACATTAATGAGTTTGATTGATCGCCTGAATACATCCTCCAGGATAACCTCGCGGAAAGAATTCCGTTTGCTGGTTGACGGGTTTTGCGGAATGAAACTCGCTCCATGATCAATTACCTCCCAGCCAAGTTGTCTTAGCTTATCCAGGAAAGGTTGTTCCACATTTTTGTATTCAGGCATAATCTACTCCATGGCTTTTATTGGTTCTTCTTCATATTTCACCCGGACTTTACCAGTGAGGAGAACGGACATGAGTGCGATTTTAAGGTTACGAATTTTTTCTAGATACGAGGATTCTCTATCTATCTTGGCTAGAATGCTTCTACAGATCGTTAGCATAGAATTCTGTTCACCAATTTCAGGCCGAATTATATGGAAGCTTTTCAGATCTCTCATTGGCAACTGGGGTTGAGCTGAACCAGAGACAATATTTTTAAATTCCAATTCGAAAACATAATTTATTAAGGATTGGAACAAAAATTCGTGAAGAAGCTTTGCATCCATATTTCTGAGAATAAGCATACCTGAGTTTATTCTCATGTTGGTGAAAGGGACTAATTCATTGAAATAAGCGATATTACCAACAGTACCTCTTGTAGTAATAACCACATCATTTCTGGCTAGCTTTCCAGTACCCATCAAGTTATCTTTCTTTTGTGTAATGAATTGAACATTTTTGAATACGAAACCTGACTTTGTTACATTATTCGCACTCAAAAAGACGCAGTACCCATCTTCAAGCAGCTCATTTTCATGTGGATAGTTTTCACCCCTATCACCATCAATTACATCTACTTGGGAATCTCTTATTGTTATCAGGTCCCATTCCTTAGGTACCCATCCCAATTCTGTTTTCTTATAAAGGTCTGGAGCATCCTGATACCTGAGCCGCAGTTTGCCGTTTTTATCCAGTCCGCGAGTAAATAGGTCCTGCATCATACATTGTTTAATAGCCTTATATTTGGCGATGGCGGCTTCGGTCTTTTCAATCACCGCGTCAACGGTGCAGAGAATCCGGGCGATTTTTCGCTGCTCCGATTTAACATCTGGAATCAGTATTTTCAAGGACTTAACATCTGTTGAACTAATTGCCGGATAGTTAGATCCTGCTACAAGATTATTTATTTGTCGTGATGCATGATCTGAATATAAATAGTGGTAGATATACTCTGTTGAATTACCATTCTTTTTGGTTAATACTGCAAAACCTGTTGAGCCAATATAGTCTTTTATTACCTCTCCTAACATGGCAAAACCCTGGAGATTTGGACGGACAGTCGCTAGAAGTACATCGTTATCATGGAGAATTCTGCGAGCTCGCGATGGAGCATTTTTAAACACAAGAGTTTGGATGTTTTGAGATATTGTTCCATGGTTAACATCTGACAAAGAAATATATTTGAATACATAGTCTGGGTCAGTATTTTCCGGAAGATTCTCTAAATCCACATGGCAAACGTCATCGAAATTTTTCTCTGACCAAAGGGTTGGTAAAGCGAGCGGGCAACTACTCATAACCTAACTCCTTAAGGTATGATGATAGTTCTTGGCTAACCCGATCTCTTTCATTGAGGATAGAATTCAACGGTTGATTGTATTTTCCCCAGAGGTTTTCCAGAGCCGACCTCAGAGAGCGCTGATACTGCTCCAGATGTTCGTCAACCGTGGAGTGCAGTGTCCGGTTCCAGCGGGCAAGAATCAGTCTCCTGGCCTCCGCTTCGTCAATCTTTGCTCTGGCTTCTTCGACCAACTTTTCTTTATGGTCCTTAATCTCTTTAATTTTCTTCCGGCATTGCTTGAGCTCCGCTTCCAATTCACCATGCCGCTCAATCCGTTGGGTTTCTCGTTCTATATCGTCAGTTAATTTTTCAACCTGAAAAACTAAACCATCGATTTCCGCCTTAATACCAGCAATCGACAAAAAAGTCCTTTGAGTGGCTTTCAAACGTTTTTCACTATTCTTGAGCTCGCGCTGGGCTTCTTTCAACTCTCCGCCCAGGCTCTTGATGGTTTGCTTTACTTCAGCCAATTCGTCTTTCGGCCAAACCTCATATTCCTCTTCCCTCCAAACGCCTTCTTCCAGCTCATTGACTTCTTTGAAGAGAGCTTCCAGCTCGTCCCGCCGGGATTCATTCTGGCGCAGTTCTTTCAACACTTCCGGGAACTGGCTTTCCAGGATTTCCTCATCCGGGATAAGCTCAGCGTTCCACCCACTGGCAGCCACGCTCCGCAAGTCGGTGTCAAGGCTATCCCAATAGGCTGCAAAAGCGCCGCGACTTTGGAATTCGTCCAGTATTCCCAATCCGCTGAGGCTGGTGGTAATAGTGGCTGAAAACTGGTGATATAGGGCATAGATGTTTTTCTTTTCCGGTAAGGCTTCCAGATCTGCCAGATGAGCCTTCCACCAGGTTTCCAGGAGGCCATTAAACCGGGCGTGTTGATTCTGAATTTCCGGGCTATCATCCAGCAGTGTTTTAATGTTTTCTTTGCTCTGTGTGCTATCAGCGAAATTAAGATATCCCGGTCTATTATCTGTAAAAAGCCTTTCTCTTAAGCCTGGATAATTCTTCCAGTAATTATTCAGCGCATCCACTTCACCGGCCGGAATGCCTCCCTGCAAATGGGCGCTGACATCATGCGGCTCAGCTGGAGGACTATTATCCACATAACGCCGGATATTACAGTTGAAATCCTCTTTTTGGAGTTCTTCCAAACTCACCAGCTTGCTGTAACCGTCAATTTGCTGCTTGGCCCGATAAGTATGGGTAATCTTCTCAATATCCTCCGGACGCAGGATGTTCTGCACTTTGCCTTCTTTGTATTCCCGGTCGGCATTGATGAAAAAGACCCCTTTCCGATCTTGAGCTCCTGATTTATTGATAACCAGGACAGAAGCAGGAATCCCTGTGCCATAGAAAAGGGCTGGAGGCAGGCCGATAATGGCTTCCAGCAGACCTTTCTCGATCATCCATTTACGCATTTTCTTCTCTTCGCCACCTCGGAAGAGAACACCATGCGGCATGATGACTGCCAGACGGCCGTTGGCTTTTAGAACGCTTATCATGTGCTGGACAAACATGAAGTCTGCTTTGCCTTTCTTCGGCATCCAGTAAATGTATCTGTCTTTAAATTTCATGCCGGTAGTAGAATAGTTCTGGGAGAAAGGCGGATTAGCGATGACAATATCGAAGCGTCTTAATTCCCCATTCAGAATATGCTTGGGATTCTCCAGAGTGTCGCCGTTTTCTATCTGGGCATCCAGAATGTCATGAAACAGCAAGTTCAATTTGCAGAGCCCCCAGGTTGTTCCGTTCTTGTCCTGGCCGAAGAGAGTTAGATTCTTGGCTGTGCCGTATTTGTTTTCAACATAGTTCCGTGACTCTATAAGCATACCGCCGGATCCGACTGCCGGGTCACAAACTTCAGCATTTTCCGGCGGGTCCAGTAGATTTACGAGAAGCCGGACGACGGGACGGGGTGTATAGAATTCTCCACCCTTCTTCCCTGCGCTATCCGCAAAGTATTTAATCAGGTATTCATAAGCTGCGCCTAAAAGATCCGGAAACTCCAGGCGTTCTTCAGTTAGCGTTACGTTATCGAAATGGGTAATCAGATCCACCAGGTCATGGTCGGTTATCCGTTTGTCATTTTTCCCGAAGGTCTTATTAAAATCGATCGGTTTCAGAACGCCTTCCAGAATATTTATATTCTGGTCTTCCAGGGCAGCAAAAGCTTTCATGAGCTCGCTGCCGACTTCCTGCTTTAAATGCCGGATATGTTCCCAGCGGGCATTCTCCGGGACAAAAAAAGTATAGGCATTGGGACGTTCCCAGCCCTTTTTAAAGTCTTCTGCTTTTAATCCGCGGCTTTCAAGTTCGCTTTTTCTAACTTCTCTTTCTTTAGTGAACTGGTCATTCACCCGTTTAAGGAAAAGCATGGCGATGACGTACTCTTTAAACTCCGAGGCATCCATGTTCCCGCGCAGAGATTCACAGGCTTCTTCCAGAAAATCTTCCAACCAGGAAAGCGAATATTTTCGCGTCATTAACTAAGTCCTTTCGTCGTTGCAGATGGTTTGATAAGATATGATGTTTTTGAAAGACAAAAAGATAATAAATTTTATCATGATTGTACACCTCCTATAGGATGTAATCAATAACCTTACGTCAACCTTAAGTTAATCCGGTATTTATTGAGGCTAAATTTTGACTTTTCGCCTGTGTGAATGTCAATCTGTACTAAAGAAGGTGTTCATCTCTAGTATTTAAGAATGGATTTGAGTAGTTGAACGTTCAACTCTAGCTTCAGTCGAACGGTGTTGAACAGCAATATTTCTAACTGAAAAAGCTTGAGGATTACTAAAAATAGTGAAAGAGAGTCCAATAACCGGGTTAATTAAAATAGCCTTGGGTGGAACCGATCGTCAAGAATCTGCTGAAGCCGGAGGCTAGGGAAGGCATCAGCAATCTGATATCACAACTAAGTGAAAGTATAGCAGCGTCCGAATGTCAAAAAGCTCTCCTGGAGCAATCATAATAATTACCTTAAAAAGCCTGCCTTGCCTCTCTACGTTGGATTGAATGATACCAGACCTGCGTGTTTATTTTTATCGAAATTAACAGCTATTAAACCAGATCTACATTGACATAGCCGCCAAACGGTCAATCGTAGGCATCCAGCCCAAACCCACTTTCTATCCGCTATTTAAGGCTCTGGAGAATCAGAAGGATAACAAAATCATCGTTTTCTGGGATACCAAATGCAAAAAAATAGAGCCTGGTTTTAACAACGACTCTAGTACTGTGATGGTGGAGACGGGGGAGGCCCTGTCTCTCCCTGCACTACGATATTTCGCTTTGCCCTTCCTCCGTGACTCTACCCTCGTTGCAGCCAGATAACAAAAATGCTTCCTCTCCCCTGATATTATCAGGCGTTATACTTTGGCTTTTAAGGGATATCTTTCCGGGTGCTCGATTATGTCAACGGTCAGGTCAACATCCAGGTCCGGCCAATAAAAATGCCCTTTTTGCGGTTCCTCCACATTGGTTACTTGAGCTATTGTGGCATTTT
>JAQULX010000230.1 GCA_028718465.1 Dehalococcoidales bacterium
GGGAAATCCCCAGCAAGCGGGCTGCTTCACTGCAGTTACCGCCGACCTCGATCAGCACGTTCAGAATATGGTTTTTCTCCATATCACGCATGGTCTTGCCGACGGTGGTCTTATGCGGTATATACAGGCTTTGCTGGGTGAGATCGGCCACCTCAATCAGCCTGCCTTTCGCCAGGATAATCGCTCTTTCGATAGCATTTTCCAACTCCCGGATATTGCCCGGCCAGTCATAACGCAGAAGAAAATCATGAGATTCCGATGTAAATCCATCAATCTTTTTCTGATTTTCGGCGCTGAATTTACGCAGGAACAGGTCGGCCAGAATCGGGATATCATCTTTTCTCTCCCTTAACGGAGGCAGATCTATCTTTACCACGCTGAGCCTGTAATAGAGGTCTTCCTTAAAAAGCCCGGACTCTATAGAAGCCTTGATATCTTTAGTGGTAGTAGAGATAAAACGGACATCCGCCATGATGGGTTCATTGCCTCCTACCCGGCAGAACGACTTCTCTTCAAGCGCTCTCAACAGGTGTACCTGGATATTATGGTAGAGATCGCCCACTTCATCCAGCAGCAAAGTGCCATTATTGGCGGCTTCCATTTTACCTTTTCTCTGGGTCTGGGCTCCGGTGAAGGCTCCGCTCTCATGCCCGAACAGTTCGCTCTCCAGCAGATTTTCCGGCAAAGCCACGCAGCTTACTGCTATAAACGGTTTGTTCTTCCGGGGACTCTGGGAATGTATCGCGCGGGCTACCATCTCTTTTCCGGTACCGCTTTCACCGGAGATGAGAACAGGCGCATTACTGCTCGCGACAACCTGGATCATTTCAATTATTTTTTGCATGCGGGCGCTTCTGGCTACAATATTCTCGAAAGAATACTTATCCTCCAGTTTTTGACGTAAAGACTGGTTCTCCTCCAGGAGGTTCTGCCTTTCTACAAGCTTGGATACCAGGAGTTCCACTTTTTCCGGAGGGAAGGGCTTCTCGATATAATCATAAGCGCCCTCTTTGATGGCGGTGATAGCGGTATGTACGCTGCTGTAGGCTGTCACTATGATCACCTGGATATTGGGCGAGATTTGCCTGGCCTTCTTCAAAAGTTCCAGGCCGTCTGAACCCGGCAAGACCAGGTCAATAACAGCAACCCCCGGTTTTTCCCTCTCAATAATCCCGAGTGCTTCGTCTGCGTTTTCCGCGGTCAATACCTCATATCCGGAATCAGTCAGCCAGTCCCGGATCGAGTCCCGCATGATGGCTTCGTCATCAACTACTAAAACTTTAATATTCTTATACATCTCTGATGGGTAAAAAGACGGTGAAAGTGGTACCCTCCCCCTCTTTACTTTTTACTTCTATCTTGCCCTGATGGCTCTGGATAATCCCGTAGGAAACTGCCAGGCCGAGACCGACTCCCTTCACTTCTTTCTTAGTGGTATAAAAGGGAGTGAAAAGCTTATTCATATTTTCCGGAGAGATGCCGCACCCGGTATCCTGCACATCTACTATGATTTGCTGGTTTTCTTCGCTGGTGCGCAATGTCAGTTTTCCACCGTCAGGCATTGATTGAATGGCATTCAGCATCAAATTAATACACACCTGCTGAAGTTGATCGGGGTCCGCCATGATTTTCGGTAAAACCGGCCTGAGGTCTTTCTCCGTGATTATATGTGTGGCCCGGGCTGAATTGGATACCAGTTCAAGGGAAGCCAGAACAACCTCGTTGATGTCCGTTTCCCTGAAAGCGGGGTTGGACTGCCGGGCGAAATCCAGAAGGTTGCGGATGAGCCTGGTGCTGCGGGAGAGCTCTTTTTCCATTTTCCTCAAATATTCCAGGGCCATATCCTTGGTAAAATTGTCATTGCTGATCTTTCTATCCAGGAGCTGCGTATAAACCAGCACGCCTGACAACGGGTTATTCACCTCATGGGCAATGGACGCCGCCAGTTGTCCCAGAGAACTCAATTTTTCCACCTGGATCAGACCGGCCTGAGTCTCTTTCAACTCTGCCAGCAGATGAGGCCAGCACATCGTTGTTTCAGCCTGATTGCGAGCCACCGCCGTAGCCAGGTCACGGCAGGTCCGGTAGCCGCAGGCCATGCAATTAAACCGGTTTGCCGGCCTGGATTTGCCCATTTTTTTAAAAACTTCCTGGATCTCCTGTTCGGTTGGCTCGGGCAAGTGGATGGCCTGAGCCTGGAAATCTCTCCGCAAGTCTACATGCGCATATTTCTCCAAGTCCATTTTTGTTTGCTCGGGATTAGAGTCCGCCACAGCATATTTGGCAACCAGCTCGCGGCGTCGGAAAATGCTCAGGTCGTTATCGATCGCCGGTCCGTTGATACAGCCATGACAGAAGAAGAAGTTGATGAAATGAGTGTTGATTTCACCACGGGCGATTTCTTCCAGAAGACTGATACAGTAGTCCCGGCCGTGGGCATTGATAATCTCATTATGAATGATATCGTCTGAAGATCCGATGCTCTTGAGCAGCCCGCCGGAGATAGCGAAAAGACGGGCCATATCCGGCTTGGGTCCGGTACACTTCTCTTCCGGAAGACTCTTAGGGTCTATCTCTTGAGCATTAAACATTTCAGCCACTTCAGGATATGTCAGAACGGCATCAATTATGCCGGCCACATTCTTATCCCTGGTCTCAGCTTTTTTGGCAGGGCAGGGACCGATAAAGACCACTCTGGACCCAGGGTTGACCTGTTTTAACAATTTTCCCATGGCAATCATGGGTGATACGATGGGAGCAAGATGGTCCACCAGCTGCGGATAAAACTTCTCCACGTAGGATACTACCGCCGGACAGGTGGAAGAGAATATCGGACCTTCTTTTCTCTCTTTTAACAATCGAATGTACTCGTTGCTGACCAGCTCCGCTCCGAAAGCGTCCTCCATTATCTCGCTGAATCCCAGCTTTTTTAAGGAGCTCACGAATTGCCCCGGTTTTAACTCAGGCATCGCCGCCGGAAAAGAGGATGACAGGATGGCAATTACATGGGAATTATTTTCAATCAGATTTTGCACGACATCGATATCTGATTCGATAAGTTTTGCTTTTGCGACACAGACCCGGACGCAGGTGCCGCAGTTCACGCACAGATCGGGCATTACTTCCGCTCGCCTGTTTTCCACCTTGATAGCTTTGCTGGGACAGCCGCGGACACAGGCGTAGCAGCCTCGACAGCGATCTTTTTGAGTATGAATGATATTGGACAAATCGATCAATCTCCACTATTCAGCTATTATGTAATGTTCAAAAAGCCTGATTTATTCAGCATAACCGCGCCGACCCTACCGCCAGAAATAAATTTTGTATCGTCTTCGTCAGGATAATCGCTGGTATTCGGCAGGACGTATGGTTAAATAATGTTTAGATATTCAGGTTGTAATAATATTATACTCGCACCTGGCGCCATGACTTGTATAAATATTATACTATCCTCCTGAATATTATCAAAATATTGTATAGTAATGCAAGTAGTGTAAAAAATTAATCCACATTCTTATCACATCATTAACTTGATAAGAAGGTGGAGAGGAACCGTCTACCGGGATCCGGAATCAGGCTGTTTCCGGTGCAATTCTTTCATTCTGGCTGATATCTGTCTCTCGTAGCCAAGATCACCAGGGACATAGAAACGTTTGCCCTTTAATGAGTCCGGCAAATGCTGCTGTTCCACGTAATGGCCTTCGAAATTATGGGCGTACTTGTAGTCTTTACCGTAACCAAAGTTCTTCATCAAGCCGGTCACCGCATTTCTCAGATGAAGCGGCACCGGATCGTTAGAACCGTGCCTGATCTCATACTGAACACTGGAATAGCCGGTATAGAGAGAGTTACTCTTGGGAGCTGTCGCCATATAGACTGCGGCCTCAGCCAGGGCCAGGTTGCCTTCCGGCAGCCCAATGAAATGGACGGCCTGCTGAGCAGCCATAGCAATTACCAGGGCTTGCGGGTCGGCCAGGCCGATATCCTCGGTAGCGAAACGAATTATGCGGCGGGCGATATATAAAGGGTCCTCCCCGGCCTCGATCATCCTCCCCAGCCAATATAATGAAGCATCCGGGTCCGAATCGCGCATGCACTTGTGCAATGCCGAGATAAGATCATAATGCTGCTCCCCGGCCCGGTCGTACTGTAGTGCCCGGTGCTGAAAAGCATCCTCAACCGTTTCCAGGGTAATTTTTATTTTTCCACCGGCATCCCTGGGCGTAACCAGCGCCGCCATCTCCAGGGCATTAAGAGCAGTCCGGGCATCGTGCCCGGACATCACGGTCAGATTTTCCAGCGCTTCTTCCGGCAGATCGATATCCATTTCGCCAAGCCCGCGTTCCCTGTCCTGAAGCGCCCGCAGGAGAATGGTGCGAATTTCCTGGTCGCTAAGCGGCTTGAGCACAAAAACCCGGCTGCGCGAAAGCAAAGGGGTATTAACTTCAAAAGACGGATTCTCCGTAGTAGCCCCTATAAGAGTGACTGTGCCATCTTCCACATAAGGCAAAATGGCGTCCTGCTGGCCTTTATTGAAGCGGTGGATTTCGTCTATAAAAAGGATCGTTTTTTGCTGGTAGAGCTTTCGCCTTTCCCTGGCTTCTTCGATTATTTTACGCAAATCTCCCACACCGGCGCTGACCGCGCTGACCGGGCTGAAATGCGAGTTGGTTGTATTGGCAATGATGTTGGCCAGGGTAGTCTTGCCGCTTCCAGGAGGTCCCCACAGGATGATTGAGGGAAGCTGGTTGGTCTCAATAGCTTTACGGAGAAGCCGCCCCTGGCCAATGATATGCTCCTGCCCCACGAACTCTTCCAGCGCGCAGGGCCGCATCCGGGCTGCCAGCGGAGCTTCCTTTTTTAACTTTTCCTGATTACTATGATCAAACAGGTCCATAGCGGATTCCATTTAACGGATTAGCGTTATTGTACCCCTAAACAGCCTGAAGCGTAAAGGAATACAGGGATGGTCGGGCGAAGGGCCAGCGGGGAAGCGAGCCCTAGGTATACCTCTTTACTTCAAAGCGATAGAGCTTGACCGGCTCGTCCGGATCAATGCCGCCTTTCATACGGCAAATCTCGATCTGCTCATCCACCGTGTCTACCCCTTCCAGATCAGGTAAAAGCAGCCCCCTGCGGCGGCCGGCCTCCACGATAACCCCATACTTTTTGGGGTCCAGGTCCTCTTTTCCGGCTACGAGCTCAGGATGAGTCAGGACATCTACCGTGTAGTCCAGGTCTCTGAGTTCGCTCACGTCTATCGGTTCAAAGCGGGGATCGCGCACTCCGGTACTGATAGCATTGGCGACTATTTCCTCGGCTATATTATCATGGC
>JAQULX010000231.1 GCA_028718465.1 Dehalococcoidales bacterium
ATCATGCAGCCAGGGAGCAGCTAAGTATACTGGATGATAAAATCCTGAGGGAAGAGGAAAGGCTAAAGAGGATAAAACAGGACTCATAGTACAGGAGTGTAAAGGAATGGCTGAGACGAAATACGGGCGTTATATTCTCCGGGATGCTGCCGCTGTGCCGGTAATGAAAACGCGAACACATACTCCATCGGTGAGCGGCAGGGAAGAACGCTGGCCGGGCATTACCGGAATGGGCTGTAATTTTGCCATCAACAGCATTATCGAACCCTACCTCCTGCCGGACCCACCGCATAAACATGAGTCCGATGAGTACCTGCTCTTTATCGGAGGCAATCCGCTGAATATGGGAGAATTCGATGCCGAAATCGACATAGCGCTGGGCGAAGAGTGGGAGGTGCATACTATCACTTCAACTTCTGTTATTTATATTCCCGCGGGATTGCAGCATGCCCCCATCAACGTGAAGAGAGTCGGTAAGCCCTTCCTTTTTGGGCATATTCTGTTGTCTGCCCGGTATGCCAATAACAGCCTGGGAAATCTCTACACTCATGACAATGATAAAAAAACTACGGAATAAGGCAGAGCCTGTCGGAATAAATGGTCCCACTGGTGGGAACTTAAGGCTGTTGGTCCTGCCGGATTAAAGCAATTCCAGCATTGCTGAATTCAGGGGAGCTTCACCGAATACCGATAATCTCTTTATCCTGCTTCTGTAGGACGAGCAGAACTCATCAATCGCTCTTTTTATTCCAATCGAATCGTAATCGTGGACTATAATTATTTCCTTTCCAGTAGCAACCGATTGAAGCTGGTTGAGCAGGTCGCTGGTGACACTATACAGATCGACGTCCAAGAAAGCAACGCTGAATCCACCATCTTTAATCTTTGGAAGCAGCGTATTCCGGGCATCCCCAACTGTTAAATCCACAATTTGCCTTAGCCGGCAATTTTTAAGATTTCTCTCGAACATTTCCCTGTCCGATAATAATATTTTGGGATTAAACATTGAATCCATTTCAGGATCGAGTTCCTTCAATCCCTGAAACCACTCAAAGGTAAGAACTTTTCTCCCTGTTTTTTGGCTGGCAGCAGACAGGAATATAGTAGACTTGCCATGGAATGAGCCTACTTCTACAACATTCAGTGATGGATGATCAGTATTTAAAACGGTTTTATAGAGGGCAATACCGGTTGTCCAATCCAGATAACCCTCTATTCTTCGAGTCATGGAATATAAATTCCAGTGTCTTAGAATATCGGGAATAATTTTGACAGATGTAATAGGGTGTTTTAATGCATACAGCAAATCCCTTGCATAAGCTTCTGTATTTCCGTTTTTCTTAACCATTGTTATTTCTCACTGCCGGGCGGACTTTCTAGTTATTTAATTCGTTGTCAATCGTTTCTTTCCAAAATCTCCAGAACAGGATTTTTACCAAACGCCCGCGACCATATATCCTTGTACCAATTGATGTCGCCAATGATAGACCGGGTTTATTAATAATATCCACGGTAGTCCGCACCGTAGTGATTCCCCTGGATTTTAAAAAGCTGTCTCGTCTACTCCAGGTATATATATGAAGCCCCTTTCCTCTATATTTAGGATTTACCCATGCCCCGCGAATAAATGCTTCATAATTGGAATAGTTTACCTTGAGAGGGATGGTTTTTATTCTATCCTGTGTATTCTGAGACAAAATTACCCACATAATAGCTGCAAAATCACTTCCTGCAAATGTGCAGCAAGCTATTGCACCTTGCTCCAGCCATTTCGTGTAAGTTTTAAGACCATCATTAAAAGCTGTGGGGTATGTTCGGAATTTCAAGTTTTTCTTTTCCAGTTCATCTGCTTCCTGATTTGAAGAGACAACAATGAATTTCAAATCCTGGATATTTGCCTTCGGTTTGTCTACATTGAAATGAGAGTCCGCGTTGAGGTCGTATTTGAACAGATAGAACATATTACGCTCATAGATTGGGCTAATCAGATATAATACGCTTGCTTTCAATACACCCGGTAGTCCGTTCTCACATCGAATTTCATGGAATCGTGCCCGTAATATCTCTAGTCTGCTCACCAGGTTCTCCCGAGTAGGATAATTTGATCAATAATCAATCTTGACAGTCCGGTTCTTTTATAATTTATACTGTACCTGAAACTGTTTCTGTGGAATTATAATTGTTCGCATAAAGCATACACTAACGGCTTACCAATTGTTAAGCATAGTTTAGTTTTGTACTAGTCTAACACGCCTCCAGCCAGTATTTCAATACCATGTAACGCCCGGACCTATCACCAAATAGTCCCGGATGAGTGTGTGAATTTTACATATTCCGAGTAGGATATCCGAGCCTAATCAGCCTCGAATAATGACGGGATTTAGTCAGGGCGATATCAACAAACTACCCATTCTTTGATATGAGGTGGGGTGACTGGATACCAGCGGAAGCTGGTATGGACAGGAGAGAAAGAAGACGCTATGGAAAGAAAAGACCAGGATTGCATCTAAAGCCGGGGCCAGCGTATAATATATTGTTGCTGATGCTAAAGCATAATATCAGCTTGATAAGTTCAAAAAGAGAGGAATATCTACTTGGTCAATTTAGCTATCAAAAAAGTGTATTGTCCTAAATGCCAAAAGCTGGTCAGAGTGAAATCCCAGAAAAACGGGGATAAAATTCTGTTCTCCTGCATTATCTGTGACCATAATATATGGCAAAAAGGCGGATTTAACTGGAAATACAAAAAGGTCGAGTAGGAACCCCGGACATCGCAAAGCAAACTGATAATACCGTTAATATCTTAATATTAGCCTATCTGTGACAATCATCGCCTTTATACCGGGTAAGCGGAGATCCGGCCGCCAACTCCGGGAAAGACGACTTCACGCGGGCTACTATGCCGGCTGGATCAAGTCCCAGTTTAGAGCGGACCATATCCTGGTCGCCGTGTTCGATAAAGCGGTCAGGTAACCCAATACACTCGACTCGCGCATCGACCGATTTATTTTGTGCCAGCAGCGCAAGTACCGCGCTGCCAAAACCACCGGAGATTGTATTTTCTTCAATAGTGACTAACCTTCCGGTCTTCCTCGCCTGGTCGAGCACCACTGCCGAATCCAGGGGTTTGACAAAACGGGCGTTTATTACCGAGCAATCGATTCCATCCTCATAAAGAATCCTGGCAGCGTTTAAAGCCGTACCTGCGGCCGGTCCGACGGACAGGAACGAGAGATCGCGACCTTCCTGAATGACCTCAGCCTGACCGACCGGCAATAACCGGAGGTCCGGCTCCGGAGATACGCCTTCGCCATATCCCCGGGGATAACGTACAGCCATCGGTCTGCCGGCTTTAACAGCAGTATACAGAAGATGCTGTAGTTCATTTTCATCTTTCGGAGCCGCTACAACCATATTGGGGATAGGACTCAGGTAAGACAGGTCGAAAGCTCCCTGATGAGTCGCTCCGTCTTCACCGACTATTCCAGCGCGGTCAATTGCGAAGACCACCGGCAAGCCCTGGAGGCAAATGTCATGGATTATTTGATCGTAACCTCTTTGCAGAAAAGTAGAATATACTGCCACGATAGGGATGAATCCCTGCGTGGCCAGCCCGGCCGCCAGAGTCACGGCGTGCTGCTCACAGATGCCGACGTCTATCACACGGTCAGGGAATTCAGATGCGGCCGCAGACAGGCCGGTCCCATCGATCATAGCCGCACTGACGGCAACCACCTTTTGGTTTTCAGTCATTAAACGCCTGACAGTACGGCCGAATACCTGGCTGTAAGTGGAGCTGCCGTTTTCCCCTGTGGATATGCGTGGAGATACGCCGTGGAACTTAACGGCATTTCCTTCTGCGGCGGCATAACCTTTGCCTTTAGTGGTCAAGACGTGTATGATTACCGGCCCGGATTCAAAGTCGCGCGCTCTGATAAGCGCGGCTTCAATATCCCGAATGCTGTGCCCGTCCAGCGGCCCCAGATATATGAAACCCATCTCTTCCCAGAAAGCTGTAGGTAAAATGACCCGCTCAAGGCCTTTCTTAGCCTGTATGCTTAACTTCAGAGCGGACTCTCCCAGAGGCAAGCGGTCAAAAGCCCTTTTAACATGGATTTTGGCCGATTCATACCTCGAATCATTCCGGACCTGATTTAACACCCTGGATAGTGCCCCCAGTGTAGGAGAGATCGACATCCCATTGTCATTCAAAACTACTATCAGTTTAGTGCCCTGGTGTCCGGCATGATTGATGGCCTCGAAAGCCATGCCTGTGCCAAGCGAACCGTCTCCTATTACAGATACTACCTGGTATTTAAATTTATTCAAATCACGGGCCAGTGCCATACCCAGAGCAGCCGAAATGGATGTACCGGCATGGCCGGTAGTGAAAGCGTCATAACTGCTTTCTTGTCTGGAGGGAAACCCGGAAATGCCACCGTACTGGCGTATGGTGGAGAAGCTGTCCCTGCGCCCGGTAATCAGTTTATGAGCGTAGCTCTGGTGACCGACATCCCAGATAATTTTATCCTGCGGGCTATGAAAAATGCGGTGCAGGGCGATAGTCAACTCGATTGTGCCCAGACTGGATGCCAGGTGTCCGCCATTTAAAGAGATTGTTTTCACGATTTCGCGGCGAAGTTCTCCGGCCAATTTGTCCAGTTCAACATATGACAGAGATTTCAAGTCTTCTGGCGAATTGATTTTATCCAGGATATCCGACACTTAAGCTCCCTTCAGGTCCGGCAAAGCTTTTATATTCCAATTTTAATACAGATTGATAAAATATTCTAATGACGAAAACGAAGGTTAGCTTTCTAACTGCGGTAATATTGAGTATAATAAGCTCAACCTGAGATAAACCGGAAATAACGTCAGGCAGGCCTTTTTAACGATGAGACCTGTGTTGGTTCCGGCAGTTTAAAAAATAATATAAGGGGCTTAAATACAATACTATGAAGACCAGTTTAGTAATTATTCTGAGTGTAGCATTGGGAGTCATCATATCTATCGCCCTGTCCGTTTTTGTGATCGTTTCATTCTTTTTGCCTGCTGACCGGTCTATGTCTTCAGACAGCACGGTCAATACCCCCAGCATTACCACCAGTTCGCCGCGGACAACCGCAGCCAGTCCATCACCCACGTACGTCAGTTCAACACCGGCCGGCACGCAGCTGCCGGTAACCAGCAGTCCTGCCGCTAACGCTGATGTCAGCTTCAACATTAATATCACCGGAATTATCGAGGACGGCATGACGACACGCATAGTTACCGCCCAGTTGACCAATACCGGCACTGCCGATGCACATAATACCCGGGT
>JAQULX010000232.1 GCA_028718465.1 Dehalococcoidales bacterium
ATCCGAGCAAAACCAGCGAACCAAGCACGTCTAGATAAGGGGCTCGTTAAAGATACAACCATTAAGCGTCTACTCAGGATGAAGATATCTTGGGCAAGTACGGTCATAGTCCTAGTTGGCGATAAGACCCATTCACGCCCTTGGGTAGACTGGGAAATTGAGCAAGCGCACAGGCAAGGGAAGAAGATCGTGGGCGTTTATGAGTCTGGCCTCAAAGATAAGGTTGATCTTCCTGCTGCCTTAGAGAAATATGGAACCTCGCAAGTTGTTGGTTGGGACCCTGAAAAAATAATTTCCGCTATTGAAGGAGAGCCTGTATTTCAGAATTCTGATGGAACACCTAGTGCCAAGAAGGATGGTCCTCGTACAACATGCTAGACCCAAGAAACCTATATGTTTATGTTGTCGATCGAGATTTCGGTTTTGCTCCAAACCCATTTCATGGATACTGCACTTTAGCAACATGCAAACCTGGAATCCGAAAAGTCGCAAGAAAAGGAGATTGGGTAATGGGGGTTGGAGGAACGCGCATGCGAGCGACAGGAAAATGCATATATTTGATGCGCGTTACTGAGATACTTACTTTTGATACATATTGGTCGGATATTAGATTTCGGTTAAAAAGGCCCGTTCGCAATGGAAGTCCTGTGATGATGATTGGGGACAACATATACCATAAAAATGTCACAGCAGGGGACTGGATTCAAGAGGATTCACATCATAGCAACCCGGACGGTTCCACAAACAACACTAACCTAGAGACAGACACCCAGTCTGAAAATGTTCTTGTTTCCGATCATTTCTTCTATTTTGGCAGTGCAGCTCCTTCTGTGGACCTGCAGTCAATAAATTATAAGAATGGAAGGAATTATAGCAAGAAATCGCTCGGAAACTCTGAAGTAGCTGCCCTCATAAAAGACTTAGAAGAGACAAACTGGAGAGATTGGAACGTTGTTATCTCTGATCCATTCCTTTTTAGGTATGCAATAAAACGAGTTGATCAAGGCACCGGAAAAATCATTTAAGTGAGGATCATATTCGCGTCCGATTTTAGGAAGCCTCTCGTTTTGGTCGCTACGTTCCTTACAGTACACAATGAGATATAACGCAAAATGCAAAACTTGAGGAGGTAATACTAATGGGTTCAGTTTATCAACCACCCATAGCTGTTCATATAATCTGGCACCCGTCAGATAGTGATACTGCTGACCCAATTATAAAGGCTGTTTCAAAGCATCTTTCTAGAGATATTAGTCAACCATTTTCACGGAACCTGAATATTCCAATCTTTCTTTATAGCTCAAATAGCCCAGCGATTGTGCCGGACAAATTTCCGAAAGAACTCGCAGAGCGAAATATTGTGTTTGTTTTCACAAGTGTCAATACTAGAGGACATGACTTGTGGAATGACTATATTCGATCTCTTCCATCTAATAATTCGCTACGAATTGTCCCGTTAGCTCTAAGCCGTGAAGGCCTTGATCATGGAGAAGAAGGAAGCCTGAAGAACCTCGATTTTATTCGTGCATACGAATGGCCAAAAGCATCAATTTCACAGTATGCAATTCTCTTCATGGCACATGAAGTTTGCCGTCATGGATTTAGGGAGATTAAAGAGGATGATAAGGGAAAATCTTCATCCATCACAATCTTCCTAAGTCATACAAAAAGCAAGGACACTGGCCGTCTTCATGCAGAATCCATCAAGCAGTTTATAGACAACACGAATATGTCTCATTTTTTTGATGCAACGGAGATCTCTCCTGGGTTTAGATTTGACGATGAAATAATCAATTATATTAAAAAGTCTACAATGGTATTAATTGTTAGTGATATTTACTCTTCTCGATATTGGTGTCAACGGGAAATTTTATGCGCTAAAGAGAACGATAGGCCCATGATTGAAGTTGATTGCCTGGAGGATTATGAGGACAGGACTTTCCCAGCAGCGGCAAATATACCATGTGTACATGTATCACCAGAAGTGCCACTTAAAGAGTCCGACATTCTGAGAGTTCTCACAGCCGCCATGTTGGAAACTATTCGTCATCAGCACGCTCTGAAATCGTTACAGTACTATCGATCAATAAACTGGATTGATAAAGAGTGTGAGTTATATTCAAGACCTCCAGAGCTTCGCCAAATACTCTCGTTAAAAGAAGCAGGTAAAACCAAACGTATTTGCTACCCAGAACCCCCAATTTACTCCGAGGAATCAGATTGTTTTCAACAGCTTGATATCGATATCTTTACCCCTCTTTGGAGTAAATCAGAGAACCTGTCACTAAAGAACTGTCGAATTGGCATTTCTATTTCAGATGTTACGAATGATGGATCTAGCAAAAACCACGTTCCGGCAAGCCAATTGAAAAGATTAGCTCAAGATCTTGCTCGACATATACTTGCCAGATCAGGCACACTAATTTATGGGGGTGACTTGCGCAAAGATGGATTCACCGAATTCATCCTTGATGAAGCAATTGCACTGAAAAATCGCCTTAACACCGATGCAATACACGTTGAGAATTACTTGGCATGGCCAATCTACATAGTCGACCCGGACATTATTGCTTGGCGTTCTAAATACAAAGCGGTCATGAAAACGGTTGAAAGCACTATTCCGGATGATATAGCCAGTGATGTCGACAAAGATAAATACCTTCCCCCTTCAACGCCCCAGAACAAGTATTACTGGTCGCGCTGCTTAACAGTAATGCGAATGAATTCAATTGATTCCTCCAACGCACGCATTTGCGCCGGCGGGAAGCTCTACGGATACAACGGCAAAATGCCAGGTGTCTTGGAAGAAATTCTCATTGCTATTGAAAAGAAGAAGCCTATCTACTTCCTAGGGGCATTCGGAGGAGTTGTTGCTGAAGTCTGTAAGGTGCTCCGTGGTGAACCATATCCAGCCCCACTCACTGAGGCATGGCAGATTACCCGCAATGCGGGATACCTTGAGCTGCAGGCGATTGCACGGGCACAAGGCTTACACGCAGATTATGAACGGGTGAAGACTATCCTTTCTGGTGTCGACATTTCATCACTGTCTAAAAACGCAGGTCTTAGCGAGGAAACTTACCTGCGGCTGATGGGAAGTCCTTTCGTGGATGAGTGCATTCACCTAATCACCTATGGGTTAAAGAACCTTACGTCCTGACGGGAGTAGTTACTGGGGTCAAACCCCGCCAAAAGACAAAATACAGGTGATGAACAGCAAAATATTGCTGCCGACTTCGACCTCGTTAACTGACTTATTCGATACGTTTCAGAGGAGGGTGTATGACTATTCGACACAACGTCTTTATCAGCTATCACCACAGCAATGACGAGATCTACAAGAAAGAGTTTGAAAGGCTCTTTTGGAGTACATACGACATTCTCGAAACAAAAGCAGTAAGTGATGGGGATATTGATACATCCTTAAAAACAGAATCTATACGGCAGAAGGTCAGAGATGAATTCATTAGATCTGCAAGTGTAACCATCGTCTTGATCGGTGCCGAGACATGGAAGAGAAAGCACGTTGATTGGGAAATTTCAGCAAGCATTAGAGACACTCAGTTAAATCCAAGAGCTGGGTTGCTTGGAATAATACTACCTTCATATCCAAGAGTTGATATGGCGAAATACTATAAAGGCACGATTCCACCAAGGCTTCAAGACAATATAGATTGTGGCTTTGCGAAAATCTACAACTGGTCTAATGATCCCTATCAGGTGCAACAATGGATTCACGAAGCTTTTCTGCGCCGGAAACAGGTCAACCCCGATAATTCACGTGTGATGTTCGCTCAGAATAGATCCTCTGCGAATTGGAGCTCATTATGAAGGGGAGTAAATAACTAATACGTCGATGGTGATTCTGAAGAGTATCAAATATTGGCACTATCGTGAACCTCTTCAATGACTTATAGGCAAATTGCTTGGAATATTTTCGATCTCAAATATCTATAAACTGGCTAGGCTCGAACAGGTTTAAATCCACGTCGAAACCTTATGACCAGGGTTCCGATAACCTTTCTACTACATCTTTTTGCGCCAGCACTCTCGAACATAGCTCCCATCGATCTTTTTCAGGATCTATGGTTTCTTGATATCGCAATTCAAATACGTCACGAGCACGCTGACGAAGATGTATATATTCATCCATCATCTGTTCCAGTTTTTCAACGTTCTCTATCCATTCATCCTCAATAGTATCCGGTAGTCCGCCGAAAATATCATAACGGTCTTTCATACGGCGCGAGAGCACCTGGTAAACTTTCTCATCTTGTGTATCGTGGTAAACCAGATTTAACATATCAACAGTGCGGCGTGCTTGACCGAACCTCTTAATCCGACCAAGCCGCTGCTCAAGTCTCGATGGATTCCAGGGTAAATCAACATTTATTAGAGCGCCAAGAGTCTGTAAGTTTAATCCTTCACAAGCGGCGTCGGTGGCAACCAATAGCCGAATCTTGTGGTTCTTAACTGCAGCCTTGATGCCTTCACGCTCAACCGAAGCGAAATCGTCTCCGTGAAATATTCCGCTCTTTCCGGCTCCAGCATAAACGCCTACAGGCTCATCCGGAATCAATTTTGCCAGTTCGCTTCCAACCCAATAGGCTGTATCGTAATATTGACTAAAGACAATACAGCCATGCTCAAGCCATGTCTTACCTTCAGTACGATGTTTGGTAAGAAAATATTGAACCGCTGCCAATTTGGGATCACGGGCCTCAGGCCTTGATAGTTCTTTAATAATTGTCTTTAAATATTCAGCTTCCTCTTGAGTAAGGGTATTGACTGTATCTTGAACCTGCTTTTCTTCTTCCTCATCTTCCAGTGTCTCTCGATTCAGCATTTTCTCCGCTGTTGACTTTCCAGAGGCAAAACTGGAGCAGATTCGCTGTAAAAGCAAGGATTTCATAAAACCAGCTGCCCTAGTTCGCTTTTTAAGGGCGGTCGTAAACTCTTCAGCCGCTTGATAAGCAAGATCAAAAGGAAGATTTGTCAATAAACCCTGTCCAATGAAACCGATCCCTTCGTATTTTGTCGCTGAAGCTTCAGGATTTGGATGTATATCAACACCCACTTTTTCCAACAGGCCAGCCTCTTCTAGTGTTTTTCTACGACGCAACACGGTATGACGCAAGATGGGATTGTGCTCACGTAAAAATCCCGGAATAAGTGCTTGACCAACTGTTTGTTGTTCAAGAAAACCCAAGGATCCAAATCCACGATCGGTAAAGAAAGTAAATTCAGGCAAACCCATCTGTAGACGCAGAGTTGCAAACAAAGCGTCTTCGTTTCCGGATGGCATTGGGTTACGAATC
>JAQULX010000233.1 GCA_028718465.1 Dehalococcoidales bacterium
TGTCCCTGACGCCCACAAGGGACATATGCAGCGTGCGCGGGATCGGCGTCGCGCTCAGAGTCAACACGTCCACCTGTTCCCGCAATTTCTTCAGGTGCTCTTTGTGGAACACCCCGAATCGCTGCTCTTCGTCGATCACTATCAACCCCAGGTCTTTGAATACCACATCCTTTTGCAGCAGGCGGTGGGTACCAATGCAAATATCTATACTCCCGTCAGCCAGCCCTTTGATAACTTTCTGCTGTTCTTTGGGTTTACGAAAGCGGCTGAGCACATCGATTTTAACCGGGAATGCTCCCATCCTTTGTTTGAATGTCAAATAGTGCTGCTCGGCCAGCACTGTGGTTGGCACCAGCACGGCTACCTGCTTGTTGTCCATTACCGATTTAAAAGCAGCCCGGATGGCGATCTCGGTCTTGCCGTAGCCGACATCCCCAATGACCAGCCTGTCCATCGGTTTAGCCCTGGCCATGTCCTCTTTGACATCTTGCTGTACTTTCATCTGGTCTGGTGTTTCGATATAGGGGAAGGAAGCCTCCAGTTCCTGCTGCCAGACAGTATCATCCGTAAAAGGATGCCCCGGCAGTACTTCCCGGGCGGCATATAGCTGAAGGAGGTCATAAGCGATTTCCTCCACCGATTCCTTGACCTTCTGCTTGGTCCGGTTCCATTCCTGGGTGCCCAAACGGCTCAAGGTTGGCGAGTCTTCGCCGGACCCGATATAGCGGCCTACCCTGTCGATCTGGTCGGTAGGGACATACAGTTTGTCACCGGCAGCATAAGTAAGCACCAGATATTCCCTTTGCGTGCTGTCTGTGCTTATGTTGGTAACCCCCATGAATTGCCCGATGCCGTGCTCGATATGGACTACATAGTCTCCTGGTTTGATGTCCACCAAAAGCTTATGTCGTTGAATGGGACGTCTCCTCGGCAAGCGCCTTTCTTTAACGAATCCAAAGACTTCCTTGTCCGTCAGCAGATAAGTCCCGCCCATCTGCCAGCCTTCTTCCAGAGAACCCTGGAGCAAAGTTAACGATCCGGGCGGCGGCGCCTCTACGATCTCCGTCATCGGCCTGGAGAATATTTCTTCTTCCTCCATTAGCTCGGAAAGACGGCTGACCTGATTGCTGATAATAATCAAACGCCGGCCCTGGCCTAAAAAGCTTCCGGTCTTCTTTATTAATGTCGGCAGTTGACCGGTATAGCTGGGAGCAGGATTGAAGTCCAACATGAGTAAACCGGGATCCTCGGCGCCAGTCCAGGACAACATGTCCAGGCTCGGCCTGTCTTTTAAATTGACGGCTATCTCTTCCCATTTGAAGTAAGGAACGGGGAAATTGTCCGGCAGGTCTCCGGCCTCTATTTTCTCCTGGCGCAGTCCGACAGCTTGCATATCCAGGTATTTTATCTCTTCATTTACAGCCGGGCTTTCATCCAGTATCACCAGGGCTTCAGGCGGTAAATAGTCCAGCAGATTTCCATTGTTGAATAGAGCTGCATAAAAAGATGGAGGTCTCTGGCCGCTGGAAATCAGGGCTATTTCCTGTTCATACTGCTGTCTGGATTCCGGGGAGCAGCAGGTAATGTTCAAACCGGAAAAAATGGATTTTATTTCAGCTGGATTTTTTAAAGGCAATATCTCGGTGGCCGGGCATATCGTGATTTTGTGGATAACCTTTTGCGAACGCTGTGAGGAAGGATCGAACAGGCGGATGCTTTCTACGGTATTGCCAAAGAACTCCAGCCGTACCGGGAGATCGGAGGTGGGAGGAAATATGTCGATAATGCCCCCACGCCGGCTGATCCTTCCGGGCGCTTCAACCAGGGTATCGACCTGGTAGCCCATGGAGGTCCACTTATCCATCAAAGAAAGCGGATCGAGCTCGTTCCCTACTTCAATGGTATGAACAGCAGATGCGAATTCATCTCTGGAGATTGTCTTTTGAATCAGGGCCGGCGCCGAAACTATGATAAGGGGAGGCGCCTTTCTTTCTGCCATGCCTGACAGAGAATACAATACCTGGATTCTCTCCTGCTCCGCCAGGGAATCCGGGATTGTCCGCTGATAGGGCAGAATGTCCGGCTCTGGGAACAGGTTGATCTGCCGGGAATTGCTCCAGAGAGAGATTTGCTCATACAGTTTCTTCGCGTTTTCCGGCTGGGCTGTAACGACCAGCATGGGCAATTGAAGACTTTGATAGACTGCTGCCGTCAGGTACGGTTTCGCCGCATCCAGCACCAGTACCCGGCTAACGGCGCTGCCCTTTTTCCTGAGTCTCCTTAACAATTCCTGGTAAGCCGGCATCCCATCTATGAGATGTACCAGCGGACTTAAGTCTAATTGCAACTATATAATCTCCCAAATGCCATTGGGGCTAGCTCTATAAGAGCTAGCCCTGTTATTCTTTAGATGCCAGTTGTCAGAATTTAGCCTCCATTATCCCGACATTAATTAATAATAACTACACCCTGTCTACCAAACCTGAAACCTGTCACTTATCTTTATTTTCGCTGTGTCTTTCGCGCAATCTGACCTCTCTTCTGGCGATTGCCTCTCTATTTCGCCGTTTATCCTCTTCGGTTTCCAGGATCAGCGGGGGTAACGTTATCGGTCTTCCCGCTTTATCCAGGGCTACATAGGTCAGATAAGCTGAAGCAGTGTGGCGTACCTCTCCTGTGATCAAGTTCTCCGTTTCCACCTTAACGCCGATTTCCATCGAAGTCCTGCCTACACAGTTGAGGCTTGCCTTTAAGGTTACCATGTCCCCGGAAAAAACCGGATATAGAAAGTCCATTCGGTCAATGGAAGCAGTAACCGCATTGGTTCGAGCATGTCTGTGCGCCACTACACCGGCAGTGGTATCAATCAATTTCATAATCACACCGCCGTGGACGTTGCCGGCAGGATTGGTCTCAGGGGGGCCCATCACCTGCGCCATGATAACCTGGCTTTCTTTGACAGTCTTGCCTTGCTGCATGAAAATGTACTCCTTGTTATTGTTGAACCTGATATACAAACAAATTATAGCATATGCCTGATGATTATGTCTTAGCCGGTCCCATTGTTCAATAAACCTTTAGATTGCTATAATAGGTAATATTCATTGAAGATAAGGGAACAGGACAAACGTGAAAACCAAAAAGTGTGATCTGGCTTATAAACGTATCGTAGCCAAATTCGGTACCAGCCTGCTACCGGGGGCAGCGATCATCTTGATTTGAATAGGGTATCCAGCCTGGTGGACCAGTTAGCTGGTCTGCACCATCGCGGTGCCGAATTGGCGGTGGTCACCTCCGGAGCGGTAGCTTCCGGCAGGAATAAGCTGGGCTTGCCCCAAAAGGTGAAGGGCATTCCCTATAAACAGGTGCTTTCATCCGTAGGGCAAAGCCGCCTGATGTACACCTATGAAAACCTCTTCAGCCGCCATAACATAACTATTGCTCAGGCCCTGTTAACCCGGGCCGATCTCCGCGACAGGGCAGGCTACCTGAACGCACGCAATACCCTGATGGCGCTGATCGAACTGGGCGTAATCAGCATCATCAATGAAAACGATGTGGTGGCGATTGATGAAATCCAGGGCATCCGGTTTGGCGATAATGACAACCTGTCCGCCATGGTGGCCAATTTAATCGATGCCGATCTTTTAATTATATTAAGTGATATTTACGGGCTCTATACCGCCGACCCTGGACTTGACCCCAATGCGGTCCTGATACCGGAGGTCAAAGTGATTAACGAGAGTATATTTTCCCTGGCCGGGGGGAGCCGGGGGACACTGGGGACCGGCGGCATGTTTACCAAATTACAGGCCGCTCGCATGGCCACCGCCTGCGGCACAACGGTAATTATCACTAAAGGAGATGAGCCGGATATCTTGCTGCATCTGGCTTCAGGTGAATCCGCAGGCACCCGGTTTTTGCCTGCCGCCAGTAAACTGGAAAGCCGCGAACGATGGATGCTGGCGGGCCTTTCGGTCAAAGGGAGGCTGGTGGTTGATGCAGGGGCAGTCGAAGCCCTGAAAAAGAAAAACGGCAGCCTGCTGGGGGCAGGCATTTCCGAAGTGGAAGGGACCTTTGAACGGGGAGACATGGTTGATATCTACGATACTGAAAGCCATCGGCTGGGTTCCGGCATTTCTAACTACGGCGCCGATGATATTGATCGGATCAAGGGCCTTCATTCCAGAAAAATATCCGGCTTGCTGGGATATGACTATGGATCGGAAGTTATACATCGTAATAACCTGGTTTTATTTTAAAATAATATCGGGGTTATACTGAATAACGTTAAACCTGCGGGACAGGTCTTTTATGGAAGAGGAGTAATAAACATGAACATTAACCGTGCTGACCTGGAAGAAAAGGCCAGGGCAGTTAAAGCAGCAGCACACCGCCTGGCTTTTGTTTCCACTGAAGTAAAAAACAAGGCTTTACATAATATTGCATCCGACCTTTTGTCAAAGAAAGACGAAATTCTATCGGCCAACCGGCAGGATTACCGGGAAGCAGAATTATCCGGGATGAATGCAGCGATGCTGGACCGGTTGATGCTGGATGAGTCCCGCCTGGAAGCCATATCTAAAGATATCCTGGCCGTAGCAGCCCTGCCGGATCCCGTAGGTGAGATGTTCGATTCCCGTACTCTGCCCAACGGTCTTTTGATAGCCAGGAAGCGGGTCCCCCTGGGAGTTATTGGGGCGATTTATGAGAGCCGTCCTAACGTTACCATCGATATATCGGTACTGTGCCTGAAGTCAGGAAATGCCGTCATTCTCAGAGGCGGGAAAGAAACTATAACATCGAATAGAGCCCTGGTTAAAGTCGTTCAGGATGCGGCTTATCGGGCAGGAATACCCGAAGGCGCAGTCCAGTTTATCGATAATACCGACCATGCGCTGGTCGAGCATATGCTGAAGTTAGACCGGTATATAGACCTGATAATCCCCCGGGGCGGCTCCGGGCTGATAAAATTCGTCGCCGAGACCGCCAGTATGCCTGTTGTCACCGGCGGCATCGGGGTTTGTCATACCTACATAGATAAGAGCGCAGACCTCCGGAAAGGTGTCTCGATCGTATATAACGCCAAGGTCCAGCGCCCTACCGTCTGCAATGCCCTGGATACTATTATTGTTCATCAAGCTGTCGCCGGACAGTTCTTGCCGGAAATGGCAGCAGAGTTAGGAAGGGCTGGAGTGGAACTGCGCTGCGATGAAAGAAGTCTGGCTATCTTGAGGCCTGACTCTTCCTTGAATCTGAAGGCAGCAGCTGATGACGATTGGGGGAAAGAGTTCCTGTCAATGATCGCCGCTA
>JAQULX010000234.1 GCA_028718465.1 Dehalococcoidales bacterium
TTGGGCGCCAAAGGTCCCAACTTCTGCAGCACCTCCGCTTGTTCCAGCAGCGCGGACTCTATCGGAATTGCCTACGAAACGATAAAACGGGGTGATTCCAGCGCCATTGTCGCCGGAGGTAGCGAAGCGCCCATCAATGCGATAGGCATCGCTGGTTTCTGCTCTTGCAAAGCTCTCTCGGAAAGGAATGATTCGCCCCAGGAAGCCTCTCGTCCTTTCGATGCCGAACGGGACGGTTTTGTCATCGGTGAAGGAGCGGCAGCCCTGGTACTGGAAGACCTGGATTTCGCCCTGGATCGCGGAGCAACCATTTTAGCCGAAGTGGCCGCTTACGGCGCCAGCGGCGATGCCTTCCATATGACCCAGCCCGCCGAGGACGGCGAAGGGGCGGTCAGAGCGATGCAGTCCGCCCTGCAAAAGGCTGGATGGCAGCCTGAGGAAGTAGACTATATTAACGCCCATGGCACATCAACGCCATTAAATGATAAAATGGAAACAACGGCGATAAAAACAGTTTTTGGTAACCATGCCTACAATCTTGCGGTAAGTTCTACCAAGTCCATGACCGGTCATTTGCTGGGTGGAGCCGGAGCTCTCGAAGCGGCCATCTGTGTTTTAACCTTGCAATATGGTATAATACCGCCAACTATCAACTTAATGCATCCTGACCCTGAGTGTGACCTGGACTATGTACCGAACACAGCTCGCAAGGCCGCCATTGACAAGATGATAACCAATTCATTTGGCTTTGGAGGACATAACTCAGTATTAGCTTTTAAGCGCTATCTAGAAAGGTAAGAGTTGAACCACAGCCGCTGGAATCTACTGCCGCCGGCACCAAAAGAATATTTAGCTAAGGCTACGAGTTCATCTGCTCTCATAGCTCAGCTGCTTTACAACCGTGGATTGGCTGACCCATCCGAGATGGAACTTTTCCTGGCCGGCGACGAGCGCCTTTCACATGACCCGATGCTGCTGCCGGATATGCAAACTGCTACTTCCCGTATTTACCGGGCTCTGCTGTCCGGTGAAAAGATCACCGTCTACGGCGATTTCGATGTTGACGGCGTAACGAGCGCCGCTCTAATGGTTCAAGGGCTGGCTTCTCTGGGTGGAATCGTAATCCCTTATATACCCCATCGTGTTTCCGAGGGCCACGGACTAAGGCAGGCCGCTATCAAGGAATTATACGAACAGGGCGTCAACCTGATCATAACCGTTGATTGCGGTATCACCGATATCGAAGAGGTAAAATATGCCAATAAGCTGGGAATTACGGTAATAATCACTGACCATCATACTCCTCCTCCAATCCTTCCCGAGGCTTTTGCGATCGTAAATCCCAAGCTGCCCGGATCAAAATACCCTTTCAATGAGCTGGCAGGAGTCGGTGTAGCTTACAAAGTGATGCAGTCACTCATGAGCAGCCTGGGCAGAGAAGAGCACATGGATGCTCAAATGGACCTGGTGGCAGTAGGTACGGTAGCCGATATGGTGCCCCTGGTGGGCGAAAACCGTTACCTGGTCAAACGGGGGCTGCTAACTCTCAATGGAGCTCCACGACTGGGCATCAGAGAGATTATCAACCGGGCCGGATTGACCATAGGCAATCTGGATGCAGAAAGCATCACCTGGTGCTTGTCTCCCTGGCTGAACGCTTCCGGGCGGCTGGAGCACGCGATCGCCAGCTATAAGCTCCTGACGACCAACTCGCTCAAGGAAGCCCGCGAACTGGCGGCGCTGCTCGGACAACAGAATGTCGAACGGCAGAGATTGACCAGTAAGGCCATGACTGAAGCCAGGGCGCAAATATCCGCCCAGGGACTGGCGCCCCTCATAATGCTCTGTAACAAAGATTTTCCGTTAGGTATCGCCGGACCGGTCGCCGGAAAGATTTCCGAAGAATACTACCGGCCGGTGATAATCCTGAACATGGATGACAAGACTGCCAGCGGAAGCTGCCGGAGCATTCCTGAATTTAATATCATTAACGCTCTGAATCAATGCAGCGGGCTGTTGGGACGTTTTGGAGGTCATGCTCAGGCAGCCGGGTTCACCATGCCCTCCAGGAATGTCGCCCATCTGCAAAAATTACTTATTGATATAGCCGCTAATCAGTTGAAGGAAATAGACCTGAGGCCGCGAATTAATATTGAGGCCGAAGTCTCACTACCTGAACTTGGCGGTAATACTCATCGGGAGATACAGAAACTGGCCCCGTTTGGTAAAGGAAACCCTCTCCCCATATTCGTCAGCCGGGCAGTCCAGGTTACCAGTTGCCGCACCATGGGAGCCGATCAACAGCACCTGCGATTAAAGCTGAAACAACAGGGAAGCGTTTGGGAGGCTGTAGCCTTCAAGCAAGGCGATTCCCTTGCTGATGTTGCGGAAGCCCTGGACATAGTCTATAACCTCGAAATCGACCGCTGGAACGGTGCCGACAGCCTCCGGCTCAATATCCTCAGTTTTACTCCCAACTCCTGCGCCGTAAATTAGTCCTTCCTGTACATCCTCAGCTTACATTTGCTATCATTATGATGTGATATGGATGACCTGCCTGTTCCGGCCTGGAGGACTTGAAAAGCGACCGGTTTTTTAAGGTAAATAAAGAATGAATGCAATTTTATTGACCATCCTGGCCCTGGTATTATGTTACCTTGTTGGCGCATTTCCTCCCGCTTTTATCATCGGCAAAGCTCGCAAAGGGGTCGATATCCGCAAGGTAGGCAGTCACAACATGGGCGCCATGAACACCTTCTACAGTGTGGGGTTCTGGTGGGGAATGCTGGTTCTCTTTCTGGATATCGGTAAGGGGGCTGCGGCAGCCGCCGTAGCCTGGTGGATGACAAAATCGATCGGCCTTGAATACGCTACTTATATGCAGCTTGCCGGAGGCGTAGCCGCCGTCCTCGGCCATAATTTTCCCGTATTCCTTAAGTTCAAGGGAGGGAAAGGTGGAGCCACCTGTATCGGCATCCTGGTTTATATCATGCCCTGGGGGATCCCGGCCTATTTAGGGCTTTTCTTGCTCACTCTCCTGATAACCCGCTTCCCCACTTTAAGCTACAGCGTGGCTTTCCTCTGTTTCCCTTTCCTGGCCGCCTTTGTCTACCATAACATAGCCTATATCATCTTCTCAATTCTTATCCTGGCCATCCCTTTAATCCGCTATATTCCTCGCATCTCCGAAATGAGAAAAGGGGCCGGCAGCGGCGGATGGAAGCACGTTGCCATGCGGAAAAACCTGAAAGACCGGCTATAAAACGAGCTATTCTTTCAATTTTTCCAGTATTTCTGCGGAGTCCCGTCCCAGAACGGGGCAAATAGTCTCAAAAAGCCCTTTTTCTTTGGCTTTCTCGTAGCCGCCCGGTACACTGGCATCCATTCCCAGCAGGTCCTTACAGTCGGTGGAGCCGTGCAAAGCCATAAATTGTCTGTTGAATTCGGCAATTAGCCGGTGTATCTGGTCTCTCATCTCCTGGGCGTTGTCCGGCGTCGGATGCTGCCTGAGACCGAGTACCATGTAAGCCCCGGTGACGACTCCACAGGTCTTGCCGGAGCACATCCCACCACCGAAGCCCCCGGCCAGCCTCATCGCCAGGCCCTCATCCAGTCCCAGATCTTTACAAAAGGTAGTCAATATCGCCTGGCAGCAGTTCATTTTGTACTCTGCCAGCTTTTTATAAGCTACATCGCCTTTCTTCATCCCTCACCCCCTGAGATGTTTTGCGCGGCAGGACCGCTAATCACAATCCCCTGTCGTTATCGACTGTTAAATACAATTTACCTGCCGGATGCCGTAAAGTCAAGATATTTTGACTCTTCACAGACAGCCGGGTACAATAGCATTTAGTTTAAAGGCAGCAACTTTAAGGAGAAAGCATGGAGCGACTCTGGGCGCCCTGGCGCGTGCAGTATATCAGGGGAAAAACCCCGGATGGATGCATTTTCTGTGACAAACCCGGGGAAAACCGGGACGAGGAGAATTTGATTCTCCACCGGGGAGATAAGAATTTTGTGATTATGAATGCTTATCCCTATAACCCCGGACACCTGATGGTTGTCCCGTACCGTCACATCGGCAAGCTGGAAGATATGACGGATGAAGAACGGAACGACCATTATAAAATAGTCAGCATGGCCTTAGGCATTTTGCGGGCGGACACCAATACGGACAGCTTTAACCTGGGAATGAATCTGGGCCGCATCGCCGGCGCCGGTATAGCCGATCACATTCATACCCACATTGTGCCTCGCTGGAACGGCGACAATAACTTTATGCCGGTGATCGGCGATACCAGGGTGATCTCTGAATCAATACAGGAAATCTACAGCCGGCTGAAAGGAAAGTTCCAAATTCAGGGAAGTAGCTTTAAAAGAGCGTTACCGGGATAGTACTGTTAACTGTGAATATAAGATATTCCGTACATCTGGAGTCAGTCAGAATCCGGCAGGGGTAGCCGCCATAGACAAACCCTGTACTTTTCCTCTTTGGGGCAACAAATTATCCGGCAGGATGAAATACTAAAATGACTCCTGAATGAAATGAAAATGCATGATGCTCTGCTGCGCCCTGGCATGTGGATGAGAAGGAGTCAGGATTCCGGCGAAAGCTGGTATGGCATTATCAAAATAAAGCGAAATTGCTGTTATTTAACTAACATGCTAAAATGGAATGGAATGAGTTGGTTTATAGTTCAGGTTATTACAAACTCCTCAGAAATCCGCAGCAGATTTCCCCAGGTGTTGAATGGCCGCACTCAAACCCAAGTATTAAATTATGAATTTCGAATCTTTCAATCTGAATGACAAAGTGCTGGCCGGTGTTCGGGCGCAGGGTTATACCGATCCCACACCGATCCAGGTTAAGGCGATTCCTCCTGTTATGCAGGGCCGGGACCTTATCGGACTGGCCCAGACCGGCACAGGCAAGACCGCGGCTTTCGTGCTTCCGATACTGCACCGCTTGATATCCATGCCCCGCGGTAAAGTCAGGGCGCTGATAGTCTCACCTACCCGGGAGCTGGCGGAACAGACCTGTGAAACTACCAATGCCCTGGCCAGCTTTACCGGGCTGCGCTGCATTTCAATATACGGCGGGGTCGGTATGGAGTACCAGAACCGGGCTTTAAGCCAGGGAGTGGAAATAATAGTAGCCTGCCCGGGCCGTCTGATGGACCACCTGTTAAAGGGCACCGTGGACCTGTCCGAGATAGAAGTCCTGGTAATTGATGAGGCGGACCGGATGTTCGACATGGGCTTTCTGCCGGATATCCGCAGCATCGTAAGATGTCTAACCAGGCCTCGTCA
>JAQULX010000235.1 GCA_028718465.1 Dehalococcoidales bacterium
ATTTGGCTGTTGGAAATATGGGTCCATTTCTGATGGGCTTCGGGATCAATGTGCTTCAAATCAAACAAGACCAGGTTAGTAAACGGCAGCACTATTTCCAGAGATTCTGTTTTAACACACCCGGTAGTCTCAATTGCCGTGCGAATACCCGCATCCCGGCACATTTTGAACAAAGCCGCCACGAATTCTGGTTGTACCAGAGGCTCACCGCCGGAAGCAGTTACGCCGCCTCCGGACTCCCGGTAAAATTCCTCATCTTTCTCTATTGCCTGAAATACTTCCCTGGCGGACATCTCTTTACCGAACATCTTGAGGGAACCGGAGGTGCATACTTCGGCGCATTTGCCGCAATTGGTACAGAGTTCCCGATCGACGGAAACCCCTTTATGACTGTCCGAGAAAGAAAGCGCACCCTCTTTACATGCGGCGATGCAGTTGCCGCATCTGACGCACAGCGTATCGCTGTGCGCCAGTTCCGGCCAGTAATTTTGCGACTCAGGATTTGAACACCACGCGCAATGTAATGGGCAGCCTTTCAGGAAAACCGTTGTCCTTATCCCGGGCCCGTCGTGAATACTGTAACGCTGTATGTTAAACACGATGCCTTTGACATCCTCGGCTGCCGCCTGTTCCCGGGACAAGCTGGTATTAGTCTCTACCATAAGAATTTCTCCAATCTTAAAAAAACTATAATCCGTGCTCCGTACGGGCGATAATCTCATCCTGGACAGCTTCCGGAAGCTCTACGAAATAGGCGCTGTACCCCGCAACTCTGACGATGAGATGTTTCCACTCTTCGGGGTGCTTCTTGGCCTCTATCAGATCGTCCCGGTTCAGGATATTGAACTGGATATGCCATCCGCCTCTGTTGAAGAAAGTCCTCAGCAAGGAGATAAAGTTTTCAATGGCTTCCCTGTTATTCAGCACTGAAGATGATAGCTTCATGTTCATCACCAGGCTGTCCACATCCGGCCTGAAGTGATTGACCTTGGTAGCAGACTTGATGACAGAGGTAGGCCCGTTAACATCGGTTCCCGCCCCTGGAGACAGGGCTGCATCGTATAATGGAGTATAGGCTTTCCGGCCGTTGGGAAGGGGTCCAACCACCTCGCCCAGATAATAATGTCCGGTGAGGGCAGGCCGGCTCGATTTCCAGCGGGCGCCGTCCGGCGTTTGTTTGCTGGCGATAATATCGTTGGCCTTCAACGATACCCGGTTGAATATCTCATCCACGCTGTCATCATCATTGCCGTATTTAGGCGCCTGCATGCACAGCCGGTAGATATCATCATAACCTTCCCAGTTGGCCTTAAGAGCTTTTAACAACTCCGGCATGGTAGCCGCCTTATCCTCGAAGACCACTTTCTTGATCGCCACCAGTGCATTGGCTACATCCACACAACCACGTTGACCGATAACGGTGTTCAGTTGAGGATAGCGTCCGCCTTCTTCAGTGGAGTCCTTTCCCGTCGTGATGCTATCTTCCAGCAAAGAGGTGCTGAAGGGCGCGCACAGGAACTCGCCTTTAGCCAGAAAACCGATGTAGTATTCGCGCATGCCCTTCTCGAGAAAATAGTCGTACTGCTTCCAGAAAGCTTCCTCCACTTCTTCCATAGAGGTAAACTTGGCGGCATCTCCGGTCTCCGGCCCGGCTTTGATCCCGGTCCGGGGGTCAATCCCGTTATTAAGGGCGATCTCGAATACTTTGGGAATATTGATATAGATAGGCATTCTGGCGACCGCATTGACGCTGCCCAGAGCGTAGGACAGGCATCCGGCTGCGCTGAATTCGATGGCATCTTCCCACTTTACTCCGTAGCCCAGGAAATTCCGGATGGCAGCCTGATCGCTCATGAAAGCCGGAATCCCGCCTCCGGTATCCCGGTTAGTCTCCACTGCCTGGATCATAAAGTTATGGTCGATATTATTGTGCCACCGGACATAGAAACCGGGCTGAGGAGTTTTCATCTGGCGGGAAATCTCCAGTAAAAAGTAAGACAGTTCGTTGGTAACATCATTACCGGATTTATCGGTACCGCCGATAGTAATCTGCTGCAATAGCGAGCCGGCCGCTTCTTTGGAGAACATAAAACCATGGAAAGACTGAAGTTCATTGAATTTGACCCATAAGCAGCCCAGCATCTCGGCTATCTGCTGATAGGTAAACCTGCCTTCTTTCAAATCTTTCTCATAGATAGGGTATAACCACTGGTCCATCCTGCCCGGGCAAGCCCCGGCCGGGAAGGGAGACTCTTTTTTATAGCATATGTGGCAGAACCAGTAGCTTTGAAGAGCCTCGGCAAAGTTGCGGGCGGGATTGGCCGGAACCCATTCACAGCGCTCGGCAATTTCCAGCAGTTCCTGCTTTCTACCCGGATCTTTTTCTGTCTCAGCCATTTGGCGGGCCAGGGCAGCGTGCTTTCTGGCAAATCTGACCAGGGCTTCGCAGGTTATAATTATTTCGTTCAGAACCGCCAGCTTGTGATACACTTTTTCAGGATGAGCCGGAAAAGCTTTAAAGGAATCTAACACCTTCTCCCTCTCTGCCTTAGCCCGCTCAATCGTATCGTTAAGACCTTTTTTAATTATTCTGGGATTGAAAACTGCCTGGTTTTTCCCAACCGTTCCCACGCTATCGGTCATGACCCTGACCCCGCTATCCAGCAGCTCGGCATAATTTTCGCCGACATGGCGCCGGCGGGTAGCATTGACCATATCCCGGATTGACTGGCCCAGCCAGAAATTGGCCGACTCCTCGATGACTGCTTCGTCTTCGGGATCGATTGAAGCCGTCATCACTTCACTCATGGTGTTCATCCGCTTCTGCTTTAGCGAGCCAAGTACGTCGTGGGGGTTCTGTTCCGGAACAACCTCGGCTCCCCTGACATACTTTGTTTCCGAACCCACGATCAGTTCACCGTCCCGGATAATGATCGGCGACTCGTCGAGCACACGGGCCAGCGCCAGCGCCCATCTCACATTGTTGGGTTCTGCCCCTGTTTCCTTCCAGGAGGCCATATAGGAACGCGCTCTGTGTCCCGAAATCCACAAAGGAGAGCCCAGGCATTCCAGATGTCGTTTCTTGACCCGGTCGGTCATGACATTGGACTTTTTAATGTGATCAATTGCTTCCCTGGTAATTTTCCTTGTCCCCTCTTCGGTTTTACTTGTAACTACCATATCCCCCTCCTTAACATCTTTTTATAATTGATTTAATCTATAATAAAATGGAACAAAATAATTCAATGGAGTAAAATTGTTCGGCTTTATTCACCTTATACGAGCATCGTAGCACAGTCTTGCATTTAGGTAAAGTCTAGCCGGTGAATAATTAAACTGTGAAGGAAATCTTATAGGGCTTTGCAGGGTGTAGCAAGATGCCTTTTCCTGGACCATTGACGATGGAAAGCGTTAACGAAAGATGTGATTCTTTTTGATGATAACCGGTGGAATCCGGTACTGCCAGTGAGAGGGAAGTACCATGTCAGCGGATATTTTAAGCGACGTTCGCAGCCTGCCCGGTCAAATGAGACCGGGGACAGATAACCTGCGTATTTAGTCAACCGCGCATCCATAGTTCGATTTAAAATCGAGAGGCCGTGCTGCATGGCCTTCTTCCCCAATTTTATTTTCCATGGTACATCTATTTACATTATATACCCATATTCTGACAGCTATAGTGTCGTGAATTAATATTCATTAACTAATCTATGTAATTTATCCGGTGGCAGTCAGAATGCCTGGTGAATGCCGGCTGTAATTATCGATCATCATTCTTGCAGTGTCGATAATCTGATCTCTCAGGGATTTTGGTTCCAGCACTTCCACATCTGCTCCCCTCCCTAACACCCAGGCCCGGAAGTCGATGGTATTCTGCACCTTGAGTGTCATTATCATCGAACCGTCACTCTGCATTTCAATTTTTTGCGAGGGGTGCCACATGGTCTCCATAAAGGCTTTACTCACCATGGGGGAGAATCTCAATATTATAGTTTCTATTTTTTCATCGGCATAAGCCCCCCAGGCAGAACTCAGGTGGTCATTCACATCAAAATCGGTCGGTATTTCGAAGGATGCCGACTCCACTATCAGCACCTCCCCCACGATACAATCAATGCGAAAAGTCAAAATAGCCTTTCTCTGGTGACAGTAACCGATAATATAATTGGAATGGCCCTCCACTCCCGGTTCGATGGCGTAGGGATCTATCAAACGCTCTTCCGGCTCTTTGTCGGCAAGCTCCTGATAGCGGATTATCACCGGATGTCTTGAGAGCCAGGCATTGGTGAGTTTATTAAAATTATTCATCTTGTTTTCGTTACGGGGTAGTTTCTGGATGCGGTTGATGGTATTTTGTATTTGTTGCCGGAGAGGCTGCGGGACGATTGAGCTGAGCTGGATAAAAGTAGAGACCATGCCGGCATTGTACTGGTGAGTATGATTGTACATCAAGCGGGCTGCTAAAAAGACGGTCATGGCTTCTGTCAAAGTAAGGGTCATCGGGGTCAAGAAGTAACCTTCAACAATGCCACGTTTTTTCCCTTCCTGCCAGATCGGGACATTTAACTCGGTTTCCAGAGCCCGCAGGTCGCGGTAGACGGTCCTGACATTTACGGAGCAGGTGCGGGCAATTTCATCGATTTTTATGCCCTCGGCATGCTGCCACAGTAAAAGCTGCAATCTAAGCAACCGGGCAGTGCGGTCCCTTTTCATCATTTGCTTGCCCATTAATCCTCCCTTTTATCCAAACAAAAGGCATCAGATGTATTATAGCACTACCCTACATATACGAAAATAGTATTGACAACATAGGTGTCGTATACCGCTGGTATAATTGATCGTATAAACTACACCTATACGTTCGAGTCGTCTCCGGATCTGGTCGAAAGATACTAAATAGGAGGTAGACAAATGTCAACAAAAGGGCCTAATGATAATACCGTTACACCGGCAGGAGTTAAAACAGCAGACAAAACGGTGATAAAGGCGATGGGTTTGGGGGGAGTACTGGGAGGCGGGACACCCTGCGCTATCGATGTCAAGGACGGCAAGATAGCCAGAGTCAGACCGCTGCACTATGATTGGAAGTACCCTGAAAAAGACTTGAAATTCTGGCAATACAACGTCGGGGGCAAGGTTTTTCAGCCTCTGACAAAATCTTTACCGGCGCCCTTTATGATGGCCTATAAGAAGCGGACCTATTCTCCTAACCGCGTCATGTACCCGTTAAAGAGGGTGGACTGGGACCCTGAAGGAGAAAGGAATCCGCAGAACCGGGGCAAAAGCAAGTATAAAAGGATCTCCTGG
>JAQULX010000236.1 GCA_028718465.1 Dehalococcoidales bacterium
TGGTGACCGTGATGCCTATAGGAGGCTTGGCAGCTTCGTCAGTGAAAAATTTATTACGGGCGATCTGCTGCGCTACTGAATCGGTGAAATATGGCAAATACTGCGGGTCCATGGTACGTCCATAGAATGCCAGCATGTTAATGTAGTAGTCCATATTATACTCGGTGCCGCCCGCCTTGACTACAACTGCATTCAGGGGTCTGAATTTGTTCATGTAAAGGCCGGTGCCCACTACCACAAAGATAGAGAGAATGACAATCAGACCCGCTATCATGATAAAGCGCTGAAGCCGGTTTTCGCGCTGCCAGTGAGACAACTGCCGCCGGGTGACTTCGCGCTGTGGTTTTTCCACTTTCTTCTTAGGCAAATGAATCCTCCCTTTTGATCTCCCGAGTGTGAACAACGAGGCAATCTGTATTCGTATTTAATTCCACTCTATTATAGCGAAAAGCAGCATCTTTGGAAACTACTGCGTATGGACTTCAGCGCAAGGAACAGAGCAGGAGCAGAGCAACGCAGGCAGATGGAAAGGACGTCCTGGACTGATAGTGATAAAGGGACCGATCGGTAATTAATGACCAGTCCCTTTGATGCATGCTAGCGTCTCTGAGCTAACCTGGTCTGTGAGAGAGCTTCTTCGGAAAGGAAAAGCTTCCCTTCTTCGGTCATCTGAACGATGTTGGTTCTCATCAATAGCTGCAAGGCATTGGGTTTGTAATCTCGCAGTCCGGTCATCTGGAACATCTTTCTTTTATACCCCAGCTCTTCAGCGGTCAGGGCAGACTCCGGGTTCAGGGCTTGCCTGTCGCGGAACCCTTTGATGACGGTATTGATCGCCCGCTTCATGAGAAATTGGGAACCGATAAACGCCAGTGCCATAAGAAGGAGAAGTACTAAAATGAGCAGTATAAGTGCTCTGGTTGATTCATCCACCTTGTTTCAACTCCATCAGAGAATTCTTACAGGAGTATCATATCATGATTGGCCTTTATAACACAATCAAAGACCTGTCCCGGTATCCAGTAGAACAAAGCCGCTTTTGTCATCCTTTATACGCCTGGCGGCAGATCCGGTGATCTCATAAATGACACCCTCTCCAACCAGCCAGGTGTCGACTCCCGGCCGCAAACAGCCGGTCAGGGTCTGTCCCGACCGTCCCAGAGCGGCATGAATATGCAGGACCGGCCTGCCATCTTCGTCTGGCGCCAGTAAACCGGCTCCTACCGTCTCATGGGCCCCATCCACGGGTAAAAGCATTGGCTCCGGGGCTAACTGGTCGGACCGGCGGGGCCCTACCACTACCTGTCCCCCGCCGATTCCACCCAGCAGGATGACCTGTCCGGCAGATATGCCATGCTCCAAGGCAAAATTTTCAATGCACTCCGGTATACGGTCCCCTTCCTCCAGGCGGACGATGAAAACTCGTCCCAGTTTCCCTTCTGTGAATTTCATACTGCTGCTCCTATAGCGGGATTATAAATTCTCCGTCCTGATACAGAAGATCTCCATCGACTGAGACCTTTCCTCCGCGGCGCATGTCGCAAATCATGTCCCAGTGAATAGCAGACTCGTTCTTGCCACCGGTCTCCGGATAGCTGGCGCCCAGCGCCATGTGAAAACTACCGCTTATTTTTTCGTCGTAAAGGATCTGTCGTGTAAACCGGTCGATACCCCGGCTGGTCCCGAAAGCAAACTCACCGACTCTCCGGGCGCCTTCATCGGTATCCAGGGTCTTCAGGAGAAAGTCCTGGCCTTTTTCCGCTGTGGCTTTGACTACCTTACCCTCCTGGAACCAGAGGCGTACCCCGCTGACTTCGCGTCCATTGTAGATAGCAGGATAGGAAAAGTAAACCCGGCCCTCCATAGAGTCCTCGACCGGCCCGGTGAAAACTTCTCCATCCGGCATATTCTCATGCCCGTCGCAGTTCATAAAGACACGGTCCTCCACGCTGAATTTCAGGTCGGTCTCCGGAGCCGTGACATGCACCTGTTTTTTCCCTTTCAACCAGTCTACGATCTTCTGCTGCCAGGCTGAGAAACTCTTCCAGTAGCCAATGGGGTCGTTGATGTCGCCCAGACAGGCGTTATAGACAAAGTCCTCATACTCCAACTGTCCCATTTCGGCATCCTGGGCATAGGCGCTGGTAGGGAACTGCGCAAAAGTCCAGCGCAGTTCTCTTCTGGCGGCGCGATCCAGGAATGTTTTCATGATGCCGGCCCTGGCCCGCTGGCTCAGGACCAGTTTATCAGGGGGAACATTATTCAGCTCTTTGGTATTCAGATCTCCATTGATAGAAATCCGGACATCATAGGTTTCAAAGATAAGCCTGGTAGGAGGCGGAATATGCTGGATTTGCTCATCCGAAGCGTGCCGGTAAAACAATTCGTCCAGCCCGGCGGGCGTAGACATAAGATAAGGATTCCCCCCCGCTTGAAGCACCTTGATATAAATCTCTTTCAAAAGAGGCTCGGCCGGGGATTCACCCTGTATGACCACCCTGTCTCCTTTTTTCACCCCTACCGAATAATTTACCAGTAAATCGGCCAGTTTCTCGATTCTGATATCTGCCATGATGAAAACTCCTCCTCTTTTCCGGTTTCCCGGTCCTTAATGTTCAATCCTTATCCTGTCTCGACTCCAGGTCTTTTTATGACCATGCCGGACATTATTCGCCGGGCTGCGCCTCCCTCCAGCATGCCAAACGTTACTGGATGACGACTGACGCCATTATGGACGGAAGAACCATTGTCCTTATCAACGCCGGTTGAACAGGACTTCCCGGCGCCTTCAATCTCCCCGGATGATGGCATCGCTTACCCTGCAGACCCGGACGATGGGCTTCACATCATGCACGCGCACGATATCCGCGCCCCTGGCAATGCCGATCGCCACTGCTGCGGCGGTGCCCTCCACCCGTTCTTCCGGCGGCACGTCCAGGATCATCTTGATAAACGACTTCCGAGATGGTCCCAGCAAGATCGGTCTTCCCAGTATCTTCAGGTCATCCAGCCGGCGGATAATCCACAGGTCGTATTTCCAGGTCTTGCCGAAACCAAGCCCCGGGTCGATAATAATATTTTCCCACGGCACTCCGGCCTGCCGGGCTTTACCCATGCTCTCCTGAAGCGAAGAGACGAGTTCGGCCATGATATTATCGTAAAATGCCGTATCTCTCCTGATATTGGGATCGAAAGCGCCTTTATCGCGCTGATTGCTCATCAGGATGATCGGCGCCTGCTTGGCAGCGGCCAACTCAGCCAGCCGGATATCCTTTTTTAGTCCCCACTGGTCGTTGATGATAGAGGCTCCGGCCTCCAGCGCCAGGCGGACCACATCATATTTGTAGCTATCTATGCTGACGGGCACGGACACCTTCCCGGCGATCTTTTCGACAGCCGGGATTACGCGTTTGATCTCCTCCTCTGCCGTGACCGGCTTGAAACCGGGACGAGTGGACTCGCCTCCGATATCCAGGATATCGGCGCCTTCATCGACCATACGGAGGGCCTGGTCGAGTGCGGATTCGGCTCCGGTCAGCCCGTCACCGGAAAAAGAGTCAGGTGAGAGATTGATAATACCCATTACATAAGTGCGCTCTCCCCACCTGAATTCCGTATTCCCGCAGCGAGTAGTCCCCGGTCCGTTCATTCCTGTCCTCCTGTTTCCCCGGCTCTTCAAATCCCGTTCTTGCTCATATTCTAGCATATAGTACTGCGATAAGGCTTTCCTTGTATGGTCGAAGAGCAGCGGCAACACAGCAGGGCGGTATCTTACGGTCCTCTTTGCAGGGAGATGCCGCCAGCCGCCCCGGCCGGACCAATGATCGAGATGGGGAGACCGGCAGATTCCAACTTGCGCCGGAATGGCATAGCGGGACCCGGCAGAAATGGCTTATCTGCCGTTTAATCTGTCGTGGATACTGACTTAGCCGTGTTAGCATATACCGGAAGGATCTATTATTGAGACTTTACCATCACCAGCAGCATCTTGAATTGCGTGATTGCCCTCAGGGCATGAGGTTCATTGGCCGGCATGATGATCATTTCACCCTCTTTTAGCCGATGACTTTTTCCGGAAATCGTTATATCGGCTTCGCCATCAACCAGGTAGACCAGAGCATCAAACGGGGCGGTGTGCTCACTCAGTCCCTGTCCCTGGCTGAAGGCGAACAGAGTAACAGTACCGGCCTGCTTTTCGATAATAGTCCGGCTGACCACGGAACCGGCCTGATAGCCTACCATCCCGCTCAGCTCTAAAGGTTTTGAGTAAAGATTTTCGGCATTTGCCTGCATGTTAGTTTCTCCCATAATTAATGCTAAAATACCCAGCCGGCAGCACAGCCTCCGGTCCTGATATCATCAATCGGATTGCAGTCCGGGATTCAAGCCGTTATGCCGCAGGCTTAATACTCACCACGGTATATTTAAAGGAGGGCTGCCGGGAATAGGTATCGAAGGAAGATACGGTCAAATTATTCGTCTGCGCATAATGCATCGGCATGAATACCCGGCCCGGTTGTATTCCCTCAGAGATTTTGACCCGGGCCCTGGCCTCGCCATTCCGGGAGGAAACCAGCACCGGTGTATTCGGGGCAACCCCCAGTTTTTCAGCATCCTGAGCACTGATCTCGACATAATCGGGGTCCGGCGACATCCGTTTGAGGAGGGGGGCTCTATCCGTCCGGGTCAGAGTATGCCATTGAGAGACGGAGCCTCGACCCGTCATAAGGATATAGGGATACTCCTGACCGGCCAACTCATAGGGGTCCCGGACATCTTCGAATATAAACCTGGCTTTTCCATCCGGATGGCTGAAGACCCCATCACCAAACAGGCGCCTTTCCTTATCGGTATTGACGGCGCCGTCGGGAAAAGGCCATTGTATTCCACCTGACTCTTCCAGCATGGCATAATCCCGGATGCCCGAGAAATCACAAAAAGTCCCTTTTGAAAGCCGCTTGAGGACCTGGAAGGCTGCTTCGGGGGTGGTCCATTCGCGAAAGAGGTCTTCAACGCCCCAGGCCCGAGCAATCCGCTGGAAGATCTGAAAATCCGGGAGAGCTTCTCCCGGAGGTGCCAGGATTTTCTGCAATCGACCGATCCGTCTTTCCGAGTTGATGAAAGTCCCTTCCTTTTCTCCGCAGCCGGCCGCAGGCAATATCAAATGCGCGAGCTGCGCCGTTTCAGTATCGTAGAACATATCCTGGACCACGATAAACTCGGCTTTTTTGAGTATTCTTTTAAAATTATTACGGTCAACCCAGGAATTGGCCGGATGGGTGCAGACGATCCAGAGACCCTTG
>JAQULX010000237.1 GCA_028718465.1 Dehalococcoidales bacterium
TAATGCTCCTGGATTGCGGGGTCCAGCAGTCCCCTTACTGCTGCGGTCTCCGCTGACTGCTGCCATTTATCGAATATTTCCCGGTTTTCGCTGTTTTCAAAATATTCCGCCAGGATATCCTCCGACCTTGGTTTCACTTCCGGATGCTGAAGCAGAATAGACAGGATGTATTCCTCAATCGGGTTCGACCTGATGGACCGGGTTGCCTTTTGAATGGCCTGGGGCCGTGTCTCTTTAAACTTGCGGTCGGCTTTAAAACGGCTTAAAGCGGCCTCAAGCTTTTTATCCTCGATGCCCACCGCAAGTGACAGACGAGTTAAATAATGATACTGCCGGGTACCCGCCTGGACTTCGGCAATGATAGGCAGTAGTTTGTTCATGGCTTCTGTTTTGCCCTGTATGGTCTTAAGGTCCAGCTTGGCGGAAATGATGCCGATAGCATATTCTATCACCGGTAAAGCCCGGCCTACCAGCAGTTCCCATTGGCTGGCGTTCTCTATAATAACTTCATCCGGGTCTTTGCCGGGCGGCATCGATATAACCTTTACCTCGGCATCCAGTTTGTTTTCATAACTGATGCAACGCATGGCTGCCTCTTCGCCGGCAGTGTCGGGGTCCAGCGCCAGGGAAATGCTGCGGGTCAATTTCTTGATCTGGTTGATTTGTTTCTCGGTGATTGCTACTCCCATCGGTGCGATCACGTTGGCAAAACCGTACTGATGGGCGATAATTACATCCATGTATCCTTCTACCAGTATCGCCGTGTTCTGCTGCCGGATGGCTGTTCTAGCCAGGTGAATCCCGTAGAGGCTGCCGCTTTTATCAAATATCCGGGTTTGCGGAGAATTGATATATTTCGGACCTGAGTAGTCGGATTCCAGTACCCTGGCGCCGAAGCCGGTTATCCGGCCGCGCTCATCCATTATCGGGAACATGATTTGATTGCGGAACCTGTCATGAGTCAATCCGTTCTCGGCCCGTACTGCCAGTCCGGCTTCGCCTAGATCGATTTCCGTATATCCCTTTCCCATCAGGTATTTTTTCAGGGATTCCCAGGCCGGCAAGCTGTAACCAAGTTGGAAATCTGTGATCGCTTTTTCGTTCAGACCGCGGCCGTTTAGATAGTTGCGGGCTTTTTCTGCCGTCGGGGAGTTCAGCAGTAAATTGTGGAAAAATTGCGCCGCAGCCAGGTTGACCTGGAATATTCTGTCGCGGGCTTTATCTTCAGCCTCGAATTTGGCCTGGGAAGGAATCGCCACCCCGGCCTTTTCCGCCAGGAGCCGGAGGGCGTCTCCAAAGTTGATTCCCTCCTTTTTCATTATAAATGAAAATACATCGCCTCCTGTGTTACAGGCTCCGAAACAATGCCATGTCTGCTGCTCAGGATAGACGAAGAAGGATGGTTTCTTTTCACTGTGAAAAGGACAGGGCGCGCGGAATGTACGCCCGGACTTGACCAGTTGGGCGTACTGCCCGATGATCTCAACAATATCTGCTTTTTGTTTGATTTCGTCTATTATGCTCATCTATTCCTGTGCAATTTCAGCCGTAATGGCCCTGATCATAGTCTCCGGGCCGTTCATATTCGCATAAACCCCCCTATTATTATACTTCCCGTGAAGTAGATAAAAAAGGAGGAATATCCCGGCGTAAAATGAAATTGATCCTAAATTATAATCCGGGGTTACTATCGTACTAACCGCAGGACTATAATTTAAGCTCCAGATATTTTCGCTGGGCATACTGGTCGGTCATGCTGGCGATGTAGTCCGTTACTCTACGCTCCGGATCATCTTTGCTGGATGAGTATTCAGGCGGGAGGAGGTCAAGATGCCGGCAATAATACATGTATAAACTGCGCACGATTCTGCGGGCGTTTTCTGCATCCGGCTGGGAAGAGCTGTATAAATAGACTTTCTCATAAAGAAATTCGTGAAGGAGCCGGGTGGCTTCTTTAATTTGGGGACTCATCTTGATGGCCGGTTCGACGGAAAGGTCTTCTCCTCTGGCTTCCCAGGAGTTTTTCACTATATCGCATACCATGGAATTAATCCGCTCCGAGCGCGAGTGTCCCAGGATGCGGGTTGCGTCCGGGGGCAAATCTTCTTCCTTGATAATATTGGCTCGGACAGCATCATCAATATCGTGATTGATGTAGGCGACGGCATCCGAAACCTTGCAGATCTCTCCTTCCAGAGTATTGGCTTTTCCCCAGTTTTCTCCCATGAACTCAATTAACCTGCTTTTTGAATGGTTTACGATTCCGTCCCTGACCTCCCATGTCAGGTTTAATCCCGATCCGTTATTTTCCAGAAGGTCTACTATACGCAGGCTTTGCTCGCTATGCCGGAAACCTTCTCTGTAAAGCTCATTAAGCACCTCCTCTCCGGTATGGCCGAAAGGTGTGTGTCCGAGGTCATGTCCCAGTGATATCGCCTCCGTTAAATCTTCATTCAGGTTAAGGGCCCGGCTGATAGTGCGCGCAATTTGGGACACCTCGAGCGTATGGGTCAATCTGGTCACATAGTGATCGCCGATAGGAACGATAAAGACCTGCGTCTTATGCTTTAGCCTCCGGAAGGAGTTGCTGTGCAGTATCCTGTCGCGGTCACGCTGGAATTCGAGACGTAGCGGGCTGGGCTCTTCCGGCCTCATCCTGCCTCGAGAGAGCTTGCTTTTAGATGCAAAAGGAGAGAGACTGTCTTCTCTCCCCTCCAGCAGTTGATGCAGCTTGTTTAACCGGTTATCCATCAGCCTTGCGTTTTGCTTCGATCTTCGAGATTATTTCGCGCGTAACATCTATCATATCAGGGCTAACTGATACCGAAGTGATTCCCCAGTCCACCAGTTTTTCAGTCAGCTCAGGATACACTGAAGGAGCCTGTCCGCAAATCGAGCAGGTGATACCCATCTTTTTGGCCGTTGTCACGGCTTTTTCCAATGCCATCAATACTGCTTCATTGCGTTCGTCAAAGATATGGGATAATTTCTGGCTGTCTCTATCCGTACCCAGTATGAGCTGTGTTAAATCGTTGGAACCTATCGAAATCCCGTCGATGCCTACGGCAATAAACTTTTCAATGAGAAATATATTCGCAGGCACTTCCACCATCATCCAAAGTTTAAAATGATCGTTCCGGACCAGCCCTTGGGCTTCGATCATAGCGCGGCAATCCGCCATACCGTTGACTGTGCGTACAAACGGTATCATAACATTGAGATTATCGTATTTCTCTCTGACCCTCTTGATGGCTTTAATTTCCAGCTCGAAGACATCGGGCTCTTTCAGGTATCGTGAGCATCCCCGGTATCCCAGCATGGGATTTTCTTCAACGGCTTCATACGCCTGGCCGCCTTTCAGGTTGCGGTACTCGTTGGTCTTAAAATCCGAGGTGCGGTAAACCACCGGCCGGGGATAAAAAGCCTTGGCTATCGCATTGACCCCGTTATAGATTTTTTCAACGTATTCTTCGCCTCTATTCTGGCTGAGCATATAGCGGGGATGTTCTCCGATCTGGCTCATGATAAACTCTGCCCGGAGCAAACCTACTCCGTCAACGTTGCGCGCGGCAACTGTTTCCGCCAGGTCGGGTTGGGCCAGGTTTACATAAACCTTGGTTTTGGTTTTAATATTATTCGGAATAATTACAGCCGGCGCGGTCTTGGCGTTGTTCTTAATTATATTGCCTTCGTAAATCTTGCCTGAAGCCCCATCTACGGTAACGATTTGACCGTCTTTCAGCGAGGTCGTGGCTATTGACGCGCCGACCACACAGGGAATGCCCAGTTCGCGGCTGACGATAGCTGCGTGCGAGGTGCGGCCTCCCTGGTCGGTAATAATCGCTGCCGCCCGTTTCATGGCCGGGACAAAATCCGGAGTAGTCATCTGCGATACCATTATATCGCCCTTTAATATCTTATCGATCTGGCTGATGGCCTGTAGAATTTTCACCGGCCCGCAGGCCATCCCCGGGCTGGCCGCTGAACCGGACAACAGCACAGGAAACGAACTGATATCCTGTTCCGCTTCTTTGCCGGAATTATCTTTGATAGTAGTGACCGGCCGGGCCTGGGTGATGTACAGGTCCTTGTTCTCTTTGGCCCATTCTATATCCTGAGGGAAACTATAATGCATTTCGATGTTTTTCCCGATAGCCGCCAGTTTCAGAATTTCTTCATCGGATATTTTTTGCGCCCCTTGAAGCTCGGTGGGAATCGGGACCTTGATATTCATGCCGCCGTCGTTTTGGGTTGGGTTCTTGATCAGTTGCCAGTCCTGTTTATTGATCTCTTTACTGACTATGCGTAATGTGCTCTTGTCGATAATATAAAGGTCCGGGGTGACTTCCCCGGATACTATTGCTTCCCCCAGACCATAGACTGCCTCAATGGCGATCTTGTTCTTGTCCGAGGTAACCGGCTCTACTGTGAACATGACTCCGGAAGCCTGTGACTGGACCATTCTTTGAACGGGGACGGCAATGCCGACTTTAAAATGATCGAATTTCTGTTCCGCTCTATAGAAAATGGCGCGTGCATTGAAAAGCGAAGCCCAGCAGCCTTTAACTGCTTCCACTACTTTGGCATCCCCCTGTACATTCAGGAAAGTGCTTTGTTGTCCGGCAAACGAAGCATCCGGTAAATCTTCCGCCGTTGCGGATGAGCGTACCGCCACGAATCCCTCTCCCATTTTTTTATAGGCCGACTGGATTTCTTTAGCCAGGTCGTCCGGGAGAGTAGAATCCAGAACTAATTGTTGAATTTTTTCGGCTGTTTGCTGTAGCTCTTTGCTGTCATGGGGATCGAGGGGGTCCAGTAGTTGTCTTATTTGCGATTCCAGGTTGGTTGATTTCATGAACTGGTAGTAGGCATCGGAAGTAACTATAAATCCGGGAGGGACCGGGATCTTGGCGTTGGTTAATTCACCCAGGTTCGCTCCTTTGCCTCCGACCGAGGCGATATCTTGTTTGCCAACCTCATTAAACCAGACTATAGCCTTACTGTATAGATTTTCTCGAGCAGCTTTTTTGGACTGGGTCATCGCCAGCTCTCCTCCTTGCCATATTATTCAAGCGCAAACACAGGGACGAGGGTAGATATGACGGGAATAAAATTAATTATACCACAATACGATTGTTATACTAGGATCTTATTCGACGAATCATCGGATGGGTCAATCTCTCTCATTATATCTGTGTTCGCTTCGTACAATATCACTATATACTATTATACGCTGAACTCCTGTCCCTTCCGCATGCGGAAACCGGTTATTGTTTCCTCATTGCTGGAGAGTTTGTGCCTG
>JAQULX010000238.1 GCA_028718465.1 Dehalococcoidales bacterium
CAGGCCGCTCCGGCTGGAGATGAATTTGTTCTCCAGGGTACCAAGCTTTTTGTGCCAGATGCCCATGTCAGCGATCATATAATTTGTGCGGCCAGGACCGCTTCCGGTGGGTCTCCTGAAGACGGCATTACCCTCTTCCTGGTGGATGCCCGCAGCCCCGGTTTAAGCATTACCCCTCTGCGTACCATCGGCGGAGACAAGCAGTGCGAGGTCGTCTTCGAGGGAGTCAAAGTACCGGCGAGTAATATACTGGGTAAGGTCGATGCGGGTTGGCCGACACTGGAAAAGATAATGGAAAAAGCTGCTGTCGCCCGCTGCGCCGAAATGGTTGGTGGAGCCAGGCAAATCCTGGAAATGACTATCGACTATGCCAGAGAGAGAAAGGCATTCGGCCGTCCGATAGGCAGTTTTCAGGCCATTCAGCACTATTGCGCCAACATGATTGTCCAGGTGGACGGCGGTTCCTTTATGGTCTATAACGCTGCCTGGCGGATCAGCGAAGGTCTACCGGCTGCTCTGGAAGCATCTATGACCAAGGCGCTGGTTAATGAATTCTACCGCCAGACTACCGCTTTATGTCTCCAGGTCCATGGAGCTATCGGGTTTACTGAGGACCATGACGCCCATCTGTTTTATAAAAAAGCCAAGGCGAGCGAGATTTCTCTGGGTTCGACCGGTTATCACCTGGACAGGATAGCCGAATTAAAACTTTAAAACTAAAGTACTGACAGCCGTATAGCAGTCTGAGTTGTCAGATTTATGATTTCGGATGCTGTTTTTTCCGGGTTTATTTCAATATGATTCGTAATTAGCCATAGAAATATAATAATCTACCCCGCTCGGGATCAATTCTACATACCGAGCGGGGTACTATTATTTGATTATCCAAATTATGAGTTCTTGTTTATTGACGATAATTAGCATGCTCCCTATTAAGGTATTACCGGCAGTGTAATGCAGGATGCATGATCCTTATCATGATACACGCTAACATTAGCTCCATCCATATAAGCGGGATAGATTGGTGAGTTGGAGCCAGTAATCGTTACCCGGATATGACTCCCCGCCTTAAAAAGCCATGATGTCGGATAGCAATCAAAAAGCAACTCCTGAGGTACATCGGGAGTGAGATATTCAGCATCAACATCATAACAACGGTGATAAGGAAGTCCCATTTCAGTCCAAGGAGATTGTTCGCTAAGTTTACGACAAGATGCTCTAATCATACCGTTCGTGACCATCTGCGATTTTCCTGTGGCATCAACCTCCTCCAGGAAGGCAAAGAAATCCCCATCTACTTGATCTGAGCTAGCCCATAAATGTACTACAGGATGTCCTGTAACCTCCATATCTTCAGTCAAAGCGGTGGTGGTGTAGGTAAGACCTTTGGCATCGGTGTTGATAGTCATATCTCCATTCCAATAGCGGGCATTCTCTTTGAATTTACCGTCAAAAACTTTTACCTGGCTTGAATCGACTGTATAAACATCAGGGCTTCCAGGGCTAGTGGGCTTCACGGTAGCCAGACCTCCATCATTCACAGAAGAGACAGTCCCTGAATGAATGTCGTTAAAATAGAAATTAGTCAAGACCTGATCAGGTAAAGGCCATGTGGTCGAGGATTTCCAGGTAGCGCCTAACTCTGTTTTTGAAGTTTGGAACATGGTGGCATAATATATTGGGTCCTCTTTATACAGCTTATTATCGATTCCTTTCAAGGTATAGTCGAACCATCGCAGATGCTCTGTAAATGCCATGTCTTCATTGCCTACACCATGAGTCCAGGGTCCCACTATTAATCTGCCACCCCATATCTTCCAAGCCCCAAATTGGCCAGTGGGAGCCTGGTCCCACCATCCGGCCATATTATACATGGCAACTCCCGAGCCTTTGATCTCATCGAGATAATTGATAGGGCTGGATGCCAGAGAGGGCATGACTCCAATTTCGGCTATGAAATCATTTCGATAGACCGTAGGTCCAGGCCAACAGTCATCAAGGTAATGGTTTTCTGCTACATGCTCTGGTACAGCTGCAGCGGCCATAGTGCCATTGGGATCGGCATCGACTGGATATCCGGGATTGGCATCCCGTGCTCTATCTCCAGATGAAGGGAAAGCCATGGATAGGAAGACTCCATTGGGATGACGAGCAAATTGGTCAATGGTGGTCACAACAGGCGCAATCGAGACCAGATGCGGTGGTTTTTGAGCCGCGATTAACATCTGGGCTCCTCCCATGTAGGATACACCGAACATGCCGACCTTCCCATCGCAATAAGACTGTCTAGCCAGCCATTCGATAACCTCTTTACCATCAATCATTTCTTCCTGGTTCCAAGCATAGTCTCTATGTCCAAAAGAGGCCCCCGAACCCCTTGGATCGAGGACAGCGACTACATAGCCTCGTTTGACAAAACCCTCAATCTGCTGACGTGATACCCCTTTTCTCATAGCTTCTCGGCCATAGTTATAATCCTGGAAGAGGGCTGGATAGGGTGTGGCGACTGGAGTTATACCATCCAGGCTCGGACGATAGATATCGATGGCCAGGTTATTTCCTCTAATATAGATATACTTGGAGGACAATACGACCGAGTTATATATTTCTTCTGAGTATCCACTATATTCACCAGGGCTAGAAATTTTCTTTTTCTGAGGTTCCCCTTTAGCTTGCGGGGGAAGCCCATGGCTGGCAACTGGCTCGATTGTTATAACCGAAGGTTTATCGAGATTGACAGAAGTTTGAGCGCAGGCTGTTAGACTCGTTAATATTAAGATGATAATTAATAATAAGCTTAAACCTAATGGAATAGATTTTCTCATCTGTATTTGCTCCTTTTAAATTTCTTCCCTCGAACTGATCTTTCCTGATCCGATAATCTATAAATCCTGGTTAATTATCAAAAATTTATTTGCTTGCCGGAATAATTGGAAGCTCAAGATAAGAAGCATGGGTTGAATCACGATAAATACTCAGGGTAGGAGCTGGGTCAACCGGATCTACTGCATAAGTGCTCTGGAAGGCACCGGTGATAGTGATACGGATGCGATTTCCGGACTTAAAGACATATGATGTTGGGTAGGCATCAAAGTTCAATGCCACAGCCTGGTCTGGAATCAATGGCTGGGAATCCACATCATAACCCCTATGATAAGGCATTCCCATATCTGTCCAGGGGAACTGGGTGGATTCAGCCCGATTAGAGGCCTTAATCATGCCATTAGTTACATAGTGCGACTTCCCATCTGGTCCAACCTCCTCAATGAAAGCAAAGAAATAATGGTCAGCAACAGATGCAGAAGCCCAAAGGTGCACTACCGGTGTCCCGGTAATCAGCATATCTGAGCTTAAAGGCGTGGTGGTATAAGTTAGACCTTTCTTGTCGGTACTCTGCTCCATATCACCGTTCCAGACCCGGTTATTCTCTCTAAACTTGTCTTTGCCCCCCTCCTCAAATACTTTTATAGAGTAATCCACCGTGTAGTCATCCCTGGCATCAGATACTGTGGGGGCTGAGGCGACAAGCTTTCCGTCATTGGCAGAAGCTGAAGTCCCGGAGGTCCCAGAATCAAAATAGAATTTAGTCATTTGACTGTTGGGTAACGGCCACTCAGAGGTAAATTGCCATTCTTCACCTTCAGGTCTATTAAAGGTGTAGTAATATATGCCGGGCTCATTGGCAACCCCATTTTTAATCCCCTTCAAATAATAATCAAACCATCTCAGGTGCTCTACTTTGGCCGTATTATCCATAGTGGTATGAGCCCAGGGACCGATAATCACTTTGCCTCCCCATAATTTCCAGGCTGCCAGCGCCTGTGCTGGGGCAGCATCATACCAGCCTCCAATATTATAGATTGCCACCCCAGAGGCTTTGATATCATCTTTATAAGTGATAGCGCTTTGAGCAATAAAGTTCATGTTTTTGATCTCTGGTTTATATTGATTGCGAAAAGCATTAAATGGGACCCATTCTTGATCGCTATAAATATTATCAGTGTGCTCATTAACTGCGGCTGACAACATAACACCACTGGGGTCCGCATCTACATTTTGGGCTGGTTTGGCAGTAGTTCCGGCCATATCCAATGGATAGGTAATGGATTTGGGAGGAGCAGGAGGAGTCCATACTACACCATTGGGACAGCGGAAGTACTGATCGATAGTGGTGACTTCGGGAATTATGGCGACCAAGTGCGGCGGTCTCATGGCCGTAATCATAAATTGGATTCCACCCATGTAGGAGTAACCAAACATTCCGACTTTCCCATTACAATACGGTTGAGCGGCTAACCATTCGATGACATCTTTTCCATCCAGGGCTTCTTCCAAGCTCCAGTCACCCCAGAGTCTGGTTCCAAAAGAAGCTCCGGCTCCCCTTGGATCAAGCACTGCCACCACATAACCGTATTTGACCCATTCATTGATCATGTTTACATCGGTAGAAGCTCCTCTCCTTTGATAACGTTGATTTTCCAATATTACCGGGTAGGCTTTGTTGACTGCGACGCCGTCTATAGCTGGGCGATAGATATCGATGGCCAGGTTATTCCCTCTAATATAGATATAACGAGAAGTGCGGAGGACCTCCGAATAAATTTGCTCTGAATAGCCTTCATATTCCCCCGGACTTGAAATTTTCTTTTTCTGAGGTTCCCCTTTGGCTTGCTGGGGAAGCCCATGGCTGGCAACTGGCTCGATTGTTATAACCGAAGGTTTATCGAGATTGACGGAAGATTGAGCACAGGCTAACAAACTTGATAACACCAGTATAACTGCTAATAATACGCTTATATACTTGATAGGGAACTTTACTATGGACTTTTTCATTTGGCCTAATCTCCTCCTAACAATATTCCAGGTAATGATATTCTTTCTGGATATCTATCCGTGGTTAGAGTCACATTACCGGGTGCTTTTGACGTTGAAAAACCGATATTATGGATATATGGGGAAAGACCACATGTATTTTTATCCTTTAACTAAATAATATCAAAGGTGGCTACCCAGTTTAATGCAAATTATATTTTACCTGTTAAAGACCAGGTACAGATACATGCCGGGTGTAAAAAAAGTACTAATAATGATTTGAAATGATATTAGGAGGTTAGATTAAGGTGTTCTTATAGTATGAACATTCTAGACTTTCCTAACCGGGTTTGCAATAGTACGCATTGACTCATAATAAAAGTTACCGTACATGGTATTGTTGCCTCATAAATACTGTTACCGAGAAATGGAGGCAACATGACTTTGAGCAGTGTCAAAGAATACGTGGCAGCAATTCGAGACCGCTA
>JAQULX010000239.1 GCA_028718465.1 Dehalococcoidales bacterium
CCGCTACTGCGCAGCCGATCTACTGGCACAAGCTGAACATGATCCGTTGTCCCAAGTAGTGCTGGCAACCGGCTCCCGGCGGCTTGCTGCTGATGTTGAAAAAGAATTGAAAACCCAACTCTCTGACCTTCCGCGAGGGCTGATAGCCTCCGAATCCCTGGAGAAGGGGGGAATTATCGCCCTGGTCGGCAGCACGGATGAAGCGGTTGAACTTGCCAACCTTTATGCTCCCGAGCACCTTGAACTCCTGGTAAATGATGCCGGAAAATATATAGACAAGATCCGGAACGCCGGTTGTATTTTTATTGGGGAATATTCTCCCGTCCCGGTGGGCGATTACATCGCCGGGCCCAATCACTCACTTCCTACGGGCGGTACAGCCAGGTTCAGCTCTCCTCTTAATGTGGCTGATTTCATCAAATATATTGACGTTGTTAAATTTGGCCCCGCCTCCTTCAAGCGCCTGGGAGGCCCCGCTGTTACTCTTGCCAGGGCTGAGGGGCTGGAAGCGCATGCCAGAGCGATTGAGAAGAGGTTAAAAGACCTTAACGCTGAATTCGACTTATCTTGACAAACCGATTTGGTTGTCATATAATCTTTACCATAAATTAAAAACTTACAGGCTGTGAACGAGAATAGTAAGTTTCCAGCGAAGTTCAGAGAGCCGGGCAAGGTGTGAGCCGGCGCTGGCGCAGAAACCGAATGGGCTCAGGAGCCGCCAACCGAAAACAACCAGGTAGGTTAGGCCGGAGAGGGTACCGTTATCAAAACCCAGGGCATCTCTATTATTGCATGGACGTGCCCGATTGAGATTGCCGGATGACAGGGTTATACTGTTAAGCTGGCGAAAAAGGGTGGCAACGCGAAGATATTAATCTCTCGCCCCTTAAGGGGCGAGAGATTTTTTATTTCAGGAGGTTAATATGTTTAATATATTGTGCATCTGGCCCGGTGGGGCCGAATAGTTGATAAATAATAAAACCCCTGCATTGTAATTCGTTACCAAAAAATAAGAATAACAGGAGATTAATACGATGGAAAGAACAGTATTTTTTCTGGACCAGAAAGAGCTACCGACGAGCTGGTATAATGTTTTAGCCGATCTACCGGAACCTCTTCCGCCTTACATCAGCCCGGCTACCGGACAAATGGCGACCCCCCAGGAACTGGGGCGGATATTTCCCATGGAATTGATAAAACAGGAAGTCAGTACTGAGAGGTACATTGAAATTCCCGAGGAGATCCGGAGTGCTTACCGGACATGGAGGCCTACCGGACTGCACCGCGCTTATCAGCTTGAGAAGGACCTGGATACTCCGGCCAAGATATTCTATAAATACGAAGGCACCAGCCCTGCCGGAAGCCATAAAGGCAATACCGCTATCGCCCAGGCTTATTACAATAAAAAGGAAGGCGTTACGCGGATCGCCACGGAGACCGGGGCCGGGCAGTGGGGCAGCGCTCTGGCCTATAGCTGCTCAGTGATGGGAATCGAATGTAAAGTCTACATGGTGAAAGTCAGCTATAACCAGAAGCCCTACCGCCGCATCATGATGGAAACCTGGGGAGCCAAATGCGTTCCCAGTCCCAGCACTGATACTCAAGCCGGGCGGGACGCCCTCGCTAAAAACCCCAATGCCGGTGGAAGCCTCGGTCTGGCGATCAGTGAGGCTGTTGAAGACGCTGTTACTCACGAGAATACGCACTATTCCCTGGGCAGCGTTTTGAACCATGTTATCCTGCACCAGACAGTGATCGGGCAGGAATCCATGAAGCAGATGGAAATGGCCGGATACTATCCTGATATTGTTATCGGATGCGTCGGGGGCGGCTCCAATTTCGGCGGTATCGCTCTTCCTTTCTTGAAAGATAAGCTGTCCGGCAAGAAGAAAGATCTGCGATGTGTTGCGGTTGAGCCCCAAGCCTGCCCTACCCTGACAAAAGGACACTATGCTTATGATTACGGTGATGTCGCCGGTATGGCTCCTATCGCCAAGATGTATACTCTGGGCCATAACTTCATGCCCGCTCCGGTCCATGCCGGCGGGCTGCGTTACCACGGCATGTCGCCCCTAATCAGCAAGCTCTATGATCTCGGTTTGATAGAGGCCAGGGCCGTATTCCAGATTCCTACGTTCGAAGCCGGCATCAAGTTCGCCCGGACGGAAGGCATTGTTCCCGCTCCGGAAAGCTGCCACGCAATCCGTACAGCTATCGACGAAGCCCTGGCCTGCAAGGAAAGCGGGCAATCCAAAGTCATCCTCTTCAATCTCAGCGGCCACGGTCATTTCGATCTCTCCAGCTACGATGAGTACCTCTCCGGCAAACTGGAAGACTACGAATACCCGGAAGAGAATATCAAAGAAGCCTTAAAGTCCTTACCCAAAGTGACGGTCTAGCTCTACTGGCATGCTTCGCCTGCATCCGGATGCAGGCGAAGCATGCCCACTGATAACTTAAAACTGATATTAATTCATCTAGTTCTCTCTGACAATCTTCTGCCTGAATCCCGATTCCCATCAATTGTATTTTCAGCATCCCAAAGCCAGGTGATATAATGGAGTAAAACAACACATATGAAACAAGACTATTCATGAGGTTAAATACTATGAAAAGGGCCATTTACAGCTTTCTGTTATTGACTTTGATTATCGGGCTTGTTTTTACATCGGGATGCGTTTTACCCAGATTGGAGTTCAGTACACCGAGCAGCGGCGGCACGCTGGTACCGACTCCCAACCAGACCCCGCCTCCCATCAATCCGGCTTTCACCGCCCCGCCCATCTCCACCAGCACTGCTACAGGGGCCGCCGGACTTCCTGATTTTGTTTCGGTGATAGCCCTGGCCCGCCCATCCGTGGTAGCCATCAACACTGAAGTATCCGGTATCAGCATATTCGGCGGAGAGTTTACCCAGGAAGGGGCTGGATCGGGCTGGATACTTGATTCAAGCGGACTGATTGTCACGAACACTCATGTCGTACAGGGGGCCAGAAATATTTCGGTCACTCTGGATGATGGTAGGAACTTTCCCGCTGATATGGTCCGTACCGATCCTGTGTCCGATCTGGCAGTATTAAAAATCAATGCCCCCGATCTGCCCCAGGCTTTACCTGTCGGAGACTCCTCCCGTCTCAGGGTCGGCGAGTGGGTAATCGCCATTGGGAACTCTCTGGGACAGGGTATCAGCGTCACCAAGGGCATCGTCAGCGCTCTGGATGTTTCGATTTCCACGGAGACCAGTGAGACTCTCTATGATCTCATCCAGACCGATGCCGCAATCAATCCCGGGAATAGCGGCGGGCCTCTTATTAATATGGCGGGCGAAGTCGTCGGCATTAACAGCGTCAAGGTCGCCCAGATCGGTGTTGAAGGCATGGGTTATGCCATCAGCAGCCATCTGGCTATGCCTATAATTAATGAGCTGGTGACTAGCGGATATGTGTCCCGGCCGTGGTTAGGAGTGGGACTGTATACAGTGAATGATACTGTCGTTTTGCGCTATCGGCTGGCTGTCGACAGGGGTGTTTTAATTACCGAGACTGTCAGCGGCGCTCCCGCGGACAGGGCCGGAATCAGGGCCGGCGACGTTATCACTGCGGTTGACGATAAACCCATCTCTACTCGCGATGAACTGGTCAGTAAAATACGCGGTTATAATATCGGTGACACCGTTCAAGTAACCTATTGGAGGGGCAACAGCCAGACTACCACTGAGGTCGAGCTGGGCCAATCCCCGCCGCCTTCATCTTAATAAGCCAGGGGTTGGGAGCCTTAACTCCCAACCCCTTTATATTCCTTTTCCGGTTCTCTGGTCTTTAACCCTGGCTTTCCTTCTTTACCCCGAGCTTTATCGCATGTCCGTTCAGCTTGAAGCTTTCACTGTAAACGCCTTCCTGCGGAACGCCGGGTGATAACTCTTCCGAAAGGGTTTCCTGTTTGATGTACTGCACAGAGACCGGGTCCTGCATAACTTGCTGAATATAATCATCTCCTTCATAGAAGGTTGTAATGTGGTCCGCAATCTCAAAACCCGCTGATTTCCGCATCGTCTGGATCCTGTGGACGACCTCACGGGCCATACCTTCCATCTCTAACTCAGCAGAAATTTCAGCGCAAACGCCAACGCACACGTCTCCTTCTGCCAGGGCGACGTAACCGGGTCTTTCCAGTTCGCCGGCAACATCGGCAAATTCGATATCCTTGACATTCAACTCTTCCAGCACCTGCGGTTTTAGCCGGTCCAGGCATTCGCGGTCAGTTTTTGATTTCATAGCTACAACGATTTTGGCCAGAGGCTGGCGGACCTTGATGCCCGCTCCGCTCCGGGCAGACCTTCCAAGGCTGCATACCTTGATGGCTAGCTGGGTAGCCGTTGTTAGTTGTTTATCGATCGCTGATAGGTCCGCTTCCGGGAAGCCGGTCAGATGAACACTCTCCGGCGCATCCGGATTAACAGAGCGGACCAGGTTCTGGTACATCTCCTCGGCAAGGAACGGCATGAATGGAGCCAGCAATTTAGCCGTTGTTACCAGACAGGTATAAAGGGTGTTATAGGCTGACATTTTATCGGAATCATTCTCACTCTTCCAGAAACGGCGACGGCTTCTCCTCACATACCAGTTCGAGAGGTCGCTGACAAAGCCTTCTATTTTCCGACCGGCGTTTGTCGGATCGTAGCTATTCAGATCGGCATCCACATCAATAATCAACTGGTTCAGCTCGGAGATGATCCATTTGTCCAGCTCCGCTTCCGGAGCGAGCTTGATTTCAGAAGCAGGGACGAAATTATCGATATTGGCATACATTATAAAGAATGAATAAACATTCCATAATATCAACTGGAACCTGCGCGTGACCTCTCCCACCAGGTCTTCGGAAAAACGCTTGACGTTTCCCGGCGGAGTGGCCGTTAGACAGTACCACCGCAGTGCGTCAGCACCGTATTTATCGATTACTTTCCAGGGATTAACCACATTGCCCCGGCTCTTGCTCATTTTTTCGCCTTCGGCATCCAGGATATGCCCAAGGCAGATTACATTATTGAAGCAGTTCCGGTTAAAGAGCAGAGTGGAGATAGCGTGCAGGCTGTAAAACCAGCCGCGCGTCTGGTCTACGGCTTCACAAATGTAGTCAGCAGGGAACCTGCCGTCCTCGAATATCGTGGTACTGGCCGGATCAAACGGATAATGGTACTGGGCAATAGACATATCTCCGGAATCGAACCAGCAGTCGATGACCTCGGGGACTCTCTTCATCTTGCCGTGGCATTTGGGACATTCGATCTCTATCTGGTCT
>JAQULX010000240.1 GCA_028718465.1 Dehalococcoidales bacterium
TATATTCCTTACAAGAGCAAAACGGGCAACAAAAACCGACTCCGGTGTACGGAATATTTGTTCCGGAGTTCCCACCTGTTTTAGCCGCCCTTCACCAATAACCGCTACCCGGTCACCCAAAGCCATCGCTTCCTGGAAATCATGGGTAACGTGAACTATGGTATTTTTTAGGGCCCCGTGCAAATTTTGCAGTTCCTCCTGGACTTCTTCCCGTGTCTCGGGGTCCAGTGCACTGAGAGGCTCATCCAGCAACAATACCTGCGGGCTGGTACTCAATGCTCTTGCCAACGATACTTTTTGCCGTTCGCCTCCACTCAAAGTTTCGGGGCGGCGGTCTAACAAATTCGCGATATCCAGCAGTTCAGTCAGCCAGTTAAGAACACCGCGCATTTCCTTAACTGACTTCCGGCGCATTTTTAAGCCAAAAAGAATATTCTCACTTACTGATAGATGAGGGAATAAAGCATGGTCCTGATATACCAGGCTTACTTCCCGTTTCTCAGGTTTGAGATTGGAAATGTTTTTCCCGTTAAGCCAGATACTGCCGCTTTTTACCGGATTCAAACCGGCAATAGACTCCAGGAGGACTGTTTTTCCGGCGCCAGTAGGACCCAGAATCATGAAATATTCGTGGTCATCGATAGTCAGATTCAACTCTTTCAAGGTAAAGCTGCCTACTACCACATGGAGGTTGTCAAGATGGATCATCTTTTACCTCCTCGGTAAGCCAGCCAGCGTAAAGCGATAAAGGCCAGTACACAGACCATTATGAGCAAAGCCGCCACCGGTTGAGAATAGCTCAAGCCCAACGTCTGAAATCTCTCATAAATCAACGTTGGGGCCGTCATCGGATAATAGGTTAAGATAATCACCGCGCCGAACTCGCTTATTCCACGAGCCCACATCATGATATTACCAGCCAGAATACTCCGCCAGGCTAAAGGCAAGGTTATATGGAAAAAAGACTGCCAGGCAGAAGCCCCCAGGCTGCGTGATACCTTTTCCAGGCGAACATCTACTTTGTTAAAACCTTCTTTGGCAGAATTTATCAGGAAGGGAACACTGACGAAAAGCATGGCAATCACAATTCCCGCCAGAGAATCGACAAATGAAATACCGATATTATTAAAGGCTTTACCAAAAAGGAAATTACGTCCGAAAACAAACAACAAAGCGATCCCGGCTGCCGTATGAGGTACCACCACGGGAATATCGATTATGCCTTCCAGCACCCGTTTTCCCGGGAAATTATATCGGGACAGTAAATAGGCCAGGGGTACTCCCAAAATACAACCCGCCAGGGTTGCTATCAAGGCGGCATAAAGAGTAAGCCAGATGGAGCTTAATACCTGTGTATCGGTTAAGGTATCCCAGAGTATAGCAGGATCAGAGCCGAAAATCATTTTGCCAAGCGGTATAGCAATGAAGAGTGTAATAATAAGGCCGAGAAAACCGAAGGCCAGCGTCATTCTATTAGCGGATAACCACTCCAGTATTATAAACAGGCTTCGCTTGCGCTGCTTTTCCGGTATTCCTGCTTTGTTTAAAACAGAGCTATTTATTTGAACATACTCCTCAATTTGTCAGGCAGCCTGGTGATATTATCGCATGCGGCCGGGACTAAGGAAGGCTGAAAATGCTTATCCAGGATTGTACGTCCTTCTTTCTCCAGTAAATACTTGATAAAGGCCGCAGCTTCCTGTGGATGTCTGGCATTATTAGGGACGGTCACACCGTATACAATCGGCGTGCCCGGAAACTGTGGATTCACACTGGCAAAACGCTGAAATTCCATGGCAACCCGTACCTGGTGATAGGTATCGAAATAATCCTGGGAGCTCAAATCTACAGCTTCTGGCAGGGGAAGGAAATGAAAGCCATGCTGGCGGGCTACGCTTTCATATTCAAAAGAATAATCAACATCTCCCGACTCCAGTAAAGCCAGTACCTGCAAGCTGTAGGACCGCAGGACAATCCTGTCTTGAGCCGGTTTTAATAACTCCGGAACAATAATGGTAGTCAAGCCGTCTGCTTTCTCAATTTTCAATCCGACAACGAACCCGTCCCCAATCATCCGGTCGGTAAGCAGCTGGTCCTCATAATAAATTTCGGCCAGCCGCATTAACATCAACGCTCTATAACCCAAAGAATCAATTCGCGGGTCTGAGAGCCCAATGGTAACATCCGGCCGGGACATGATCTCAAACCAGTTTTCATCGGAAATCTCAACTGCGTACCGGCTCTGCCCGGTATAGGCAATACCCATGGCATTGGTAGAAAAATCAATGCACCAGTCGGCATAATTACCGTTTTTATCCTTCATTGGAGTGTCGTACATCAACAAACGGATGAGCTGGCTATCAGCTACAGTTGCCACATCCACATCCTCCCCCAGTTCGGTGACTGCCCGGATGACCTGTATGCTCCCATGGCCTTCGATTATTACATCAATTTCAGGACTCCCCCGCTCATATTGCTTCTCGATTTCTAAAAAAGGCAGGATCAGGCTATCGGCACAATAAACCCTTAGCTGGACTCGCTGGGAGTTCTCCAGGCTACAAGACGGGAAAAGCCCGGAACCGGCAATAATGGCGATAATTACTGGTAATATCGAACAGAATCTTTTCACTCGCATGACAGTAATTTAATCACCTTGCAGCCTTCTGAATTTTCAATACCTCAATCTGGTTGACCCACTTCACCCAGTTATTGCCTTCAGTTAAAAGGCCATCAGTGCCCACAATAGCAATTCTCAGAGGCTTGCCATCGTTCTGGGGAACCCTTTTTCCGTCCTGTTGGTACATCAATATAGCCTTTAGTTCTCCATGGGGGGTCTCTTTCAATGTCCGGGTATCATATGTGATAAGTTCACCCATAACCTGATCATAATCAAATACCGTTGAATAACCGTCTGAGGCTGAGATCATGACAATATCCGAAGGAGTGATTCCTCCTACTAACTGGCAAATGTCACTCAATAATACGCCTTTAGCTTTGTAAGGTCCATATACCACGCCTACAGTGCTGAAGAACCCTCCACTTCCGGTATAAGAAGGTAAACTGCGAATGTCTTTCATGCTTAATACCTTCTGCTGCCCATCAGCGCCGGTTAAAGTTAACTTCCAGGTATTCTCGATGGGGTCCTGCTGGGATCGAACCCCAAATACCACCGCCACAACTATTAAGATTATGGCTGCCAGAAACACAGAACCGGTTTTGAAATTGAACCTGTGGAATCTTGAAAGCAGGAAGATGCCCGCTGCTACCAATAAGATGCCGATTACCCCCAGCGCTATTGGCATAAAGGGAAAGGACGGGCCGGCTAAGGTGTCGCTATCGGAATGGGAAGGAGGATAATTGGCGGTAGTGTAATCTATTTTAAGCCCGGAAGGAATGCCGTTGGAATAGATCCGTACTTCCGCGATCCATTTTCCGGAAAGACCGTTAGTGCTGGGAAATTGTCCGTCATAAAAATGCTGGTACTTTTCCTGGGGCAAGGCTAATTTCATATCGGAGTTGCCGAAGACAAATTTACCTTCCGAGTTGGGGACTTCAGTCATAAAAACCATCTGGATCGAGGAATGATAAGCATTGTTGCCCGGGTATCCCACGCCATAAGATTCACCTTCCTGGGAATCTTCACCATTGTACCAGGAAAGAATAATATCCCCTTGAATATCCAGAGGCTGATATATGCTATTATAGGCAAACTCGCAATGCCAGCCGTCGACAGAAACGAACATTATTTCATCACCCGGGCTCATGCCACCTATCAGATCGCACAAATCCTTTACCGCGGTGCCTTTAACAGCCCCTTTATCTTTCAGGTTGTTAATCTCCTGAGGGTCCCACATATCACCCTCAAAGATAGGGCCTTGATGATAGTAATGAGTCTTGCCGTCACCCTGGACCGGCAGCATCTGCTGCATCCACTCATAGCTAACCGTTTTTTCTTCCAGGATGGTGACTCCATCCTCGGCATACTTCACAATATGGATATTAGAGGTCGCTCCGGCAGCCTGAACTGGAACAATCAAAAAAAACTGCGTTACCAGAATTATAAATACGGCCGCTAAGACAGGAATTAGCTTTCTTGATCTTTTAAACAATTCTGCGCTCCTTTCAACAAAAAAGAAAAGTTTGCCGGTATGAATCAAGCAAAAACGGAGTTCCGATGCAATATAACAGAGACATTTCAGGACAACTTTACCAGGTTTGTCCCCAGTGTAAGCCTAATACCACTACATCTCCGATGTCAATAATTCCATCACTGTTGAGGTCCTGAGGAATCCAGCCTTGGGTGCCGGTTTCTCCCCAACGCAGACCTAATACCACCACATCCCCGATATCGCAAACCTTATCCCCGTTAAGGTCCCAATCCGGCTGGGTTATCACTGTATGGGTCAAGGTAAAGCTGTCATAAACCGTTCCGGGAGGATATACTGTCACAACCTGCGTACCGTCAGTGGAAACGTCAGCTACCCGCATGATCTGTACTGAGGCCGTACCTGCTTCGGGATCTATCGTAACCTTAGCATAGGCCAGACTATGCTCCAGGCTGTTCTGATAGCCGGTATATTTTGTTTCACTGAGGACCCCTGGTGGGCCTCCCCCAGTCCCCATCACAAGATAGTGGATTCCGCTTTCCAGGTAATGCTCATAAGCGTGGATATGGCCGTTCCAGACCGCATCTACTCCATGCTCTATCAGTATGTCTTCCCAGAGCGATTGCAGGTTCAGCCAGCCTCCAAAGTGGCTTGCGTCAGAGGTGTACATCGGGTGATGAAAGGCTACAAATTTCCAGGCCTTATCACTATTTAAATCATTATCCAGCCAGATAGTTTCCGCAGAGGTGTCAGCAATGGAGTTTGTGTCAAGTACCGTAAAATGAGCGTCCGAGCAATCAAAGGAATAATATTCCGGCAAACCAAAGTTTTCGTAATACAGAGGGCTATTATTCTCATGGTTGCCCAGCAGGGGGTACACAGTAGTATTAGCCATTAGCTCGCGACCAACATCAAAGTAGCGGTCCCAGTTAGTCAAGTCACTGCCGTTATTCACCTGGTCGCCCAGGCTCAGGACAAAAGCTACATCCGGTTCGGCGGCTACCGCATCGGCCACCAGCTTATATCTTTCATACTGGCTGAAAGTCGGCAACTGGTCCTGGGTATCACCGTAGACAACGAAAGTGAAAGGGCCGGAGAGCGGGAAAGTACGGAAATGATATTCTTCGGTAGCAGTGTCTCCATAAACCAGGCGATAATGATAAATGGTGTCCGGTTCCAGACCGGAGAGCG
>JAQULX010000241.1 GCA_028718465.1 Dehalococcoidales bacterium
GTTCTGGCACAAGACCCTCTAATGAAGCAAATTTGGCGTGCCCACGAAGTCGTATAGAAAGATGCGGTAATTTCGGAATCTGTGAAATATCGGGTTTATTACCTGCCTTAAGCATTTTAATTAAGCCTTGGCCTAACAGATCGCGAAAACCGTCGAGCTCATAGAGGTGCTCGTGCCAAATCGTTCTTTGCGATTTCACCCCTAGTTCGTGTTCGATTAAATATTCCGCCAACGCCTTTATTAAAGGTAAATCGGAATTAAGACGCTGCCGATCTTTGATTTTATCCGGGTCAACAACGGGATCATTATATGCATGAGCAACTGCACAACGACCCGACTCATATAAATAGTTCGCCACATCGTCTGTTATAGATTGGAGTTCTTGAATCCTTTGTTTTGCGCGGTGCTCGGTGATATTCGGAAGGGTTTTCCTAATCCATTCACGCTGTTCTTTTCCATTAGGATTAACAATGTTGATGATTTTACAAAACCCTAAAAACTGGTAGGAGACACTATTAAGGCCGAGAGCTTCTCGGTATAACGCTAAGGCAAGTTGTGCTTTATCGCCGATGGATTCTGGTAAATAATCCACTTTGAACTTAGGGTCGATAATCATCGCCGATTGACTTTTTCCAAAACCAATACGCCTATTACCGCCTATCTGGAATGTTTCGCGGATTGAAGCCCCTTCCGCCCATGCTAACGAACTCATAAAGCGACGAAGAAGGCTACTAGCCTCCTCTGATGTCATTGGCGGTTCGAATTCAATCTCCACGCTTGCAGAGGTAGTGTCAGTAACCGGGCGAAGAACAACCTCATAGCCCCGGAATTTGACAGTTGTATCAATTGTTGGCCACGCGACGGAGCTTTCTACTGCAATACCTAGCCACTGCTTCATATAATTCCACCTTTTTTCTTACTTTCCCTTACCCAGTCTTTAACCTTTCCGGCCTCAATTATAAAGGTTATTGTATCGCCGGATTCTGGTGTAGTCCAGTCGGAAAAGGTAAACCATTCTTTATTACCCTTCCTTTTACTTCTTATGAGCAGATACTCGGTAAAGCCAGCGTTCTCCAAATACTCCTTTGGCATGCCTTTATAGACAACGCCTAGCTCGGAAACAGCCTTTCCTCCTTTGTCTGAAACCGTCGCCAAGCTGCTCGACTTTGGCAAATTGGAGATTTTAGAATTATCCGCATCCCTGTCCACCCACAGAATTACCGTTACGGGAAGATGGTCAGAGGCATATCTTCCGTAAAGCCATATGAGTTTGTTGTCCCTGTCCTTGATCTCTGCTGTAGGCTTAACGTTAGGGAACTTAAGCGAGTCCTCCCAAGCCTGGTCGACCTGTGCCGAATCGATAAATACATCCTCATTGCTATATTTACCCTGATACCATATAGTATCATACTGGCTGTCCGATAATTCGCCCGTTGTTTTATTAATGGTAGTTACATCTTTTGAGGTAAGGATATGTTTCATGGTTGGAATACTTTTTAGGTCGTCCCATTCGGACTTGTTAACATTAGTATTGAAATCCCCTAAAAGGAATACATCGTTTTGCTCGGGGTCTTCATTCTGGACCTTTTCATAGACAATCTTAAGACGCCTGATCTCGTCTCTTCGCCACTTGGCCGCCGGGGCTGCGACATGAATGGTAATGAGGGTAAAGTCGAGATTGCCGCCTTTGGCTTTAAAGGAAACAACAAAAGGTTGCCTATCGAACTGCCTTTTCTGGTCTTTTAAGCCTGGAATGGGGTTTTTAGCCTCATCCCATAGGCGCGCACTATTTGGGACTAATTCCAGCTTTGACTTCCTATATATAAAGGCATAATACTCAAAGGTGCTAACTGCCTCGCTTTCTTGTGCGTTTAAGGTGCCGTTTGGCGTGGTGCTTACAACGTAACCCCAGTCAGAGCCTAGAGAGGCTACTATTCGCTTTAATGCCTCGATACCTTTTGTACCCATGGGATTCTTGGCTGTGGCACCGGTATTCATGACCTCCTGGATGGCCACGATATCGTAGTTCTTGAGTATTGTGGCGGCATTCTGGGTTTGATAGGGATTGTTTTTGCCTAACTTTTCGATGTTGAACGAGCCTAGGCGAATCTGATTTAGGCTTGGAGCAACGACTTCTGCCGGTAGATGCAATGAAACCGACAAAAAGAGAAATACAGTGGCAATAACAAAGGGTAGCTTGAATTTATGTTTTTTTATAGACATAGCCATAGTTATACTTCGGCCTTTCAATTTCTATATCCAGCATTATCTTAACCAAATTAACTACCGTCCTCGGATCCTGGGTTATGCCGGATCTGCCGGAATGGGATGCGCTTAATATTTCAATAGATTGGACCTTCTCATCATATAAGTCACCAAGGCCATATTTATTTAACTTAGCACTTCGCATAACAGCCGCATCCTGGGTACCGTAAAATTGATAGAATTTACCAACCCTACCAAGCAACGCGCTTCTATTGCCTTTGGTATTTACTAAAGTTATGGCTTCCCTTTTGGGCGAGAGATTTTTTATCTGATCTTTATGGTGTTCTTCGAACTGCTTAAGTAGCGGAAACAACTTTTTAAGCTTGGGAAGTAACGGGGCTAGTGCGACCCCCTGAAGAGGCGAAGCAATAGTTATGCAATTTTTTACGTTCTTTAAATAATCTGAGCCTTGTGTTATCGCAGCGACTATATCCAACCCTCCCATGGAATGGCCTACTATATCGAATTCGGAGTTTTTTCCGATTTCGTCTATTATCTTTTGCTTTAGAATTTCGCCAAATCTCATAAAACTTTCGGCGGATTTCGATTCCGTCTCCGAAAAAGTTATATAATGGGCTTTCCTAATTGCAGCCCTAGGATCATTGAGAATCTTTTCGAGACATTCCTTTACGGATATGTGACCTTTTAGTCTTTTAGGATAGGGCTTAAGCCAACAGTCGCCCTCCTCTCCCGTCCAGCCGGGAACGAAGAAGATATCCCTTTTTAGAGTTATCTTATCTCCGGCGAATTGGTCTATTTCTTCCAGAGCCTTTTTCTTCTGTTCGGCTCTAAGCCTTTGTATATCTTGGACGGGGCCTTCGGTTGCCATTGTAATACCTCCTGCTTTTACCGATTGTTTACTTATAAAGCAAAAAACCTCCGTCAGCCGCAATCCGACTAACGAAGGTTTTACTTATTTTAACGTCCAGGTTGCCCCCTTCAAACTCGGGACGACTTCTAATTGGTTTTAGTCTATCACTATTGGCCGTTTTGTCAATAGCTTAAGGAACAACGAATTCTTACCCACCTCTTAATGGTTTGCTGTCTACATTTCCACACATCAGGAACGCCCTGAAGGCACTCTTCGTAATCCTAACCTATTTGAAAATATGCTTCCTTTGGCAGGAAAGGTATCGTCCTTTCACGCAAACGCCCAAGTTAATACGAAGCTACTCCTGGGGTTTTCTGATCCAAGGAAAGTACTCTGGAGCCACGGAAAGGCCGTATTTCTGCCGCGGTTGGCTGTATAAGTGCTGTACAGGTTTGGATACTATTGACGGGGTAGAGAACATCGGGCATCACCGGCCCGGGAACCGCGTACGGTGCATGCGTCGGTTCAGTGGTGGCATTATTTTGTCAACAGCTTCAATTATTCTTTTCGTTAGTTCAAGCACACGATCTGTCCACTCCACCATGTCGTTTAAGCCTCTAATGATTCGTATTCGTCTGGCTCCATCGAGGTCAATGTCTAGTTCGTGAATAATTTGGTTTCGTGCATCAAAAATGGGGCGTAGAAGTTTCTTGTCGAGATTGAGTGCGTTTGGATCTAGACCAAGTGCTGTTGTAGCTTTGAACAGTTGATCTGCCGACTGAAGACTATCACCTGTAAGTGCAGTTATGTATGAATTGATAACTCTGGCATAAGGCGATGAACTGGATAAAACCTTTGCGAGGTATTTAGTGTTTGTGCCAAAATCTGTTTCTTCTCCGCGAACTTGGCGTTCTACAAACGTTTCAAGTCCTGTTTGTGCACCAACGTTCACTCGTACGAGAAGGGGCAGGCCGTCTTTGATTACCTGTTTCAAGCCAGCGTCAAGTCCCGCACATGCCATCACAAGCATCGCACGCAAAATATCCTGTTCCTGATCTGTAGTTCCGCCGCGCGACTTTCCGCGATTCTGACGAGCGAGTTCAAATGCCCGTAACAAGGATTTGGATGAGGATAATGCATTCTGGAAAATCAGAAGTGCATCGGATAACTCTGTGTTAATAAGTTTGAGATCGGGAGTTATTGCTATATTCTTCATAATCCTCCATTCACCGGCCGGAAACGCGCAGCGTTTACAGTCTGGTGGAATGAGTGGTTAGGCATTTTAATTGTTGCCTTAAATCGGTGCTTCAAGAAAATATCTGAAATACCTTTTATACTTTTTTAGTGACTTCATCCCACCTTACTCCCTTTCTTAAAGGGAGGCGGTGAAACTCACCTGACGTATTAAATGAAGCAATATCTATTTGTAAATTCATAAGCGCACACATTTCAAATACAGGCCTAAAATACTTCATATCCATTCCAGTGCCGATAAGCACTGTTTTGATATCAGCCCTTAAATATTTTTCTTTAGAGTTTTCATCGGAAATCCACCGCCATTCTTCTTCATGTGACCATGCGTGAAGTTTGTGAGTTAATAACCCGATAACTGATGACCTATCACACTGATCGATATCTGTAATATACTTAACCTCATGAATATTGTTTTTGTACTCTTCAAGATTTAGTTCCAGACATATTCCAGAGTGACCAGCGCCATAGTATGACCACATAAGGATTGATTTTGGACTTTTTGAAAACGAGCATATTCTATGACTATTTATCTTTTCATCATGTTCCATCCAAAATTCATAACTCCTTTTCCATTTGTCATCACTTGGCAAGCCTGCTAATGACATATTTATATCAATGCCCAAGACTCCTTCCAAAGGATCATTTATTTGACGCGGTGTTGAACAATAGAGTCTTCTTGTCAAAAACAGATCAACTATTTGATCAAAGTTCTCAAGTGATTTGAATTTGTAAAGAATCATTTATTTTTTGCCTAACGATTGAACTCGGTGGCTGAGCCCTGCTAACGGACGGCTAGCAAAGTCCGCTGGAGTGAATTGTTATAGGTTAAAAATATATCCTAAAAGATCTCAATTTATCAAATACTGTATTTTTTAATTCAATATGTACGCGTTGTAAAATAGGAAGAACACTTTTCCTCCGATATGCCTCCCAGTTAGCGAATTCTGAATAATTGTTAG
>JAQULX010000242.1 GCA_028718465.1 Dehalococcoidales bacterium
GGTAATCATCGGGGCTAACTGTACCCTGATCGATACCGCTAACGGCAAGAGCTATACTACTCAGACCGATGGCTTTGGAGACTTCTGGTTCGAGGGACTGCCGGTCAGTGTGTTTAACCTCAAGCTATCTCTGAACGGTAAGAAGAAGGTGATCGAGGTCATCTCCACCGAAAAGGATGTCAACCTGGGTGATGTCCCCATGTAATTCTGAAAAAGCGGCAGATTGCATTCATTTTTAATATGCAATCTGCCGCTGCCGGTACCTATCTTTTATAAACCCCGTATTCCCGGACTGCCTCTAACATTGCTCTAAAATTCTCTACCTTCGCTTCTACGTCCGCGGCTCCGGGAGAAAGGATGTACCCGCCGCCGGGCCCGCAGGTCTCGATAAGCCGGCGGGAATACTCTTTGACTTCACCCGGAGTGCCCATGATAAGCAGAGAAGAAGGTACATTTCCCTGGATGCAGCATTTATCTCCCAGTACCTTTTTAGCCCTGGACATGTCAGTCTGATCAAACCACCAATGGATAAATCCCCGTGGAAATTCATCGACCATCTCAAGCCGGGTATTAAAGCTGCCTTCCGCAAACATGCCCACCAGCAGGCCTTCGTCGATGAAAGCATTGATGACTTTCCTCAGGGAAGGCCAGTAGAAAGTCTCGAATTGTTTTTGCGACATCCACCCGTCAGCTCCTTTATGCAGGGGCGCCATAACTTTTATACTCCTGGCGGCATTAGCCCGGCTCATGGTCGATTTTATCAGTACATCGGCGATGGCATCCATTGCCGCCAGAAGTTTATCAGGGCAGCGGTACATATCCATCATAACGCCCTGTGTGCCTCTCAGGGTATCCCCGATAATATCGAATGGAGCTTTGAAAAATAAGGGCTCCTGCGCTGGAAATCCCGCTTCCAGTCCCTTCTGATTGAAGATATCCAGGGCCGCTGCCCTTCTTTGCAGCTCCTTCCCGGCATCAATCAGTTTTTGCAGGGTTGTCAGTATGCGGGGATCGGCCAGCGGCATTAGATGGGCAGTCGGTATCTCAATAATATCCGTTAGAGAATCGAATAACCGGAAGCTGTCAAAAGACCCGAAAATCCGGGGCAGATAAGTCCGCATCCAGAAGTCCGAAGGGTTCTTAATCAGATCATCATACTCACCGGGTTTCATATATTCACCCTCAACAAATTGAAACCCGTTCGCTCTCTGAGGCAAGCCCCGCCCCGGCCAGACATATAGTTTATAGTCCAGGATATCGAAAACCTTCCCCGGAGGTATCATGTTGGGATTAGCGAAGTTGTCCAGGTCTTCACCAAACTCGCTATTAAATTTGTTGTAGGCCGCGGACGCCTTCTCATAGTCATACATTCCGGTATGATAGTCCGCTCCGGATTTATGGAGAGGGACGCTTCCCAGGAAGATAGTCACCGGGACCCTGTCCGGCTCTCGGACGCAATAGACATCTATCAGCCTTTGCAACCTGATATTGTAAGACCGGGCGGCAGCCTCGTTGATAAAACTTATCTTCTCCGAGGATGCCCGCCAGGTTTGCAGGCGCTGATCCCGCTTCTGTTCGGGCGTCAACTGAGTCCATTCCCTGTTTCCGGCCATGTTCTCCATTTCTGCCTGTGTCGCTCCTTCGTCTCTTAAATAATGCTCGTGCCCCCATCAACCGAAATAGTCTGGCCGACAATATCACTGGAAACGTCCGAGACTAAAAAAGCCACCGTATTGGCAATATCCTGGGGGGTAGTAGCCCTCTTATTCGGAATACAGGCAATTATGCTCTCGATCCCTCCGGGAGGGCCGTCTCCTTTAATAAAGTTGGTCAATCCCAGACCGGGCGCAATGCAATTAACATTAATTCCCGAACCGGCCACCTCATTGGCCAGGACCTGGGTAAAACCGACTACCCCGGCCTTGGCTGCGGCATATACCGAAGTGGTGGGGAAACCTTTCTTAACATTAACTGAGGCAATATTGATAATTTTCCCGCTCTTCCGGGAAAGCATGTAGGGAAGGACCGCCCTGACACAATTTAAAACACCTCTGAGGTTAAGGTTTATATCCTGGTCCCATTCGGCTTCAGTCTTGTCAATAAATAATTTAGGCGGTGTAGTCGCGCCGGCGATATTAACCAGGATATCTATCTTCTTGAACTCGTTAAGAGTCTGGTTTACCATAGCATTGACTTCAAGGCTGCTGGCAACGTCAACCCTGACCCCAATAGCCCTGTATCCTGACGCCCTGATTTCAGCCGCAGTCTTTTCTGCGCCATTCAGGTCGATATCTGCCACGACTACATCGCATCCTTCTGTGGCGAGAGTGAGCGCGGTGGTTTTACCAAATCCTTTCTGGCTGCCAGCCCCGGTTACAATGGCTACTTTCCCCTTTAGTCCCAGATCCATGCATTTCTCCTTTAATTCGATCCGCTTATATCAGACCAGTTATTATGTTAATTATTCCCGTTTCATCCTTAGAACACGATCACGTTACGCAGTGCTTTGCCGTTGACCAGAGAATCAATCGCTTCGTTAACGCGGTCAAGCGGATATCTGTCTGTGATCAGCTCATCCAGCTTATAGCGCCGGGACTGGTATAGAGAAATCAGCCGGGGAATATCCACACGTAAGTCTGTTGAGCCCATATAACAGGCAGTGAGGACCTTCTCGTCATCCAGAAACTCAAACGGGGAAAAGGAAAAGGTCCATCCGGGCTCAGGAACACCGATTATTACCGCCATACCGCGTTTTCCCAGCATCGTGACACTTTGGCGGATTGCTGCTTCAGCGGCCACGGTCGTAAAGACATAGTCGGCCCCCCAGCCTTGAGTCAGACCCTGGACGGCTTTGACGACATCTTCCTTCCCTGCATTGATAGTATGAGTAGCACCGAACGTTTTGGAGGCTTCCAGTTTATTGTCCAGCGTATCAACGGCGATGATCGGGTAAGCTCCGGAAACCGCCGCTCCCTGAATGGCGTTCAGCCCCACACCCCCGGTACCTATGACCACAACGCTGCTGAGAGGTTGGACTTTAGCCCGATTGACTACCGCACCGAAACCGGTAATCACACCGCAGGAAAGCAGCGAAGCCAGGTCCAGAGGAAAGTCCGAAGGAATTTTAACAACCTGGGACTCCATTACAATGGACTGTTCCGCAAACCCTCCCACCATGTTCATGGTCAGCACACTCTGACCCCGCTTGTTGCGCATGTGTCCTCTGGCATTGGCCTTCCTTCTGAGATCGCACATATGCCGGTACCCCTTGATACAGGCCTGACATTTTCCACAAGTAGCCACGGTCGTGATAGCGATTTTATCACCGGGTTTCACCGAGCTAATGCCTTCTCCTACTTCTTCCACATAACCGGCCGACTCATGTCCGGCCACCAGAGGCAAGTCCACCGGAAAACCTCCGCTAATCAGGTGAATATCACTGTGGCAGAGAGCTGTGGCTCCCATACGGACTTTTATTTCCCCCTTTCCCGGAGAATCAATCTCTATTTCCTCGACTACCAGGGGTTTTTTAAATTCATTACAGACCGCTGCTTTCATATTGTCCTTCACTCCTGTTCCGGCGGTACCGCTATCATGTTTTCCGATGACCGGCTATTCACATGTCGGCTGTGCCGGTATTTAATTATCTGATCGTAAACTGTACGAATATACAAAATTTGAAAAGTATCTCTGTCTTCCCGGATTTTAAAATACCTCGAACTCCTCTACCGTTACATTTACGATATTATTTACTTTTCTGGTCAGGTTTCGGCCGGCCAGTTCAGCCTCAATCTGATCGAAAAGAGGTCCGGAGCTGATAATATCCCCCCTCCCCCAGACGCGGCAGCCCTTGCGTGTAACCGCATCCAGGCAGATAATCGCGGCTTGCGGGTTCTCTCGAAGATTGGCAATGGTGCGGGGGGAGGCGACATCGGCAAATACTATGTGCTCATCGTCCAGGACACGCAGCGAGCCTTTGGCCGAAACGTTTGGTTTCCCGTTCCGGCTGGCTGTAGCCACCAGCAGTGGACGAATTGAGCCGATCATTTGCTTCGCTTCTTCAGTCAGCTTAACCATATCCGTCTCCTTTAATCTGTTCAAGCCCGAATATAACGGGGCTGCTCTTTAACCTTTCCTTTTGATAAATCTCCCCGGGTTAAATCTGCTCGTAAATAACCCCGTGTGCAACTTTTAAAAAGTTAGGAAATTGAAAATCCAGGCTCCCAAGCCTCAAAATGAATTTGAAATAAATCATGGGAGGCTGTGGGGTGGACCTGGATACTTATATTGTAAAGGTTTTTTGTTGGATTGACGATTGTATGAAAATTCTGTATCAAGACCAGAAATTGCGAGAAAGAGGTTCGGAACCAACTCTTTCTGATAGCGAGGTCATCACTATCGAAACGGTAGGAGAGTACCTGGGTTTGGACCAGGATAAACAGATCTTTAAGTATTTCCGTTCTCATTTTTCCCATTTCTTTCCCTCTTTAAGAAAGATACACCGGACTACCTTTGCCAGACAGGCGGCTAATCTCTGGCAAGCTAAAGAGAAAGTCTGGCAATGTATTACCGGCTTGATTCGCTTGAATCCTTATTTTTCGATCGTGGATAGCCTGCCCATACCCGTCTGTCAGTTTGCTCGGGCTTATCGCTGCCAGCTTTATCAAGGAGAAGCCGCTTATGGTAAAGATATGTTGCTGCGCCAAACTTTCTATGGGTTTAGAATCCATGTCAAAATGGCCTGGCCGGGAATCATTACTCGCTTCGCTCTGGTGCCGGCCAATGTGCAAGAGTTGAAGGTCGTCTATGAATTGGCGGAAGATGCACCTGGACTCTACCTGGGAGATCGCAACTACTGGTCTCCCAAAGTAAAAGCAGAGCTGAGACAAAAACTGGTACAACTGGAAGCTCCTTTCCGTAAGGCCAGTCATGACCCTCAACCAGGGCGCAGCCAGTTGATTAGCCGTTTTCGTTATTTGATTGATACGGTCTTTGGCCAACTCGCCTCTCAGTTCCAGATTAAAAAGGTCTGGGCCAGAGACCTCTGGCATCTGGGCAGTCGCTTGCTGCGTAAAATTCTTTCTCATACTGTAGCTTTATTCTTTAATCAATCTCAAGATCGGCCACTTCTGAATGTGGCTGGCTTGGTAAATTAATTTACTCATGTTACGGCTATAGTAAGGTTTTGGAATTTATGTAATTCAGCCAGGCTGGCTTTTAAAGCCTGCAAATAAAGTTTAGCTTTTAAAGCGAAATGATTAAGCCTGGTATTGCACTTTAACAA
>JAQULX010000243.1 GCA_028718465.1 Dehalococcoidales bacterium
ATGTTGTCCGATGCCATGAGGTTCCTCCACGTCATCTTGCAGGGTTTTTAAAAGGGTACAGCTGAAATTATGTCTCGGTAAGATCTATGAAAGCCTTTAAACCTTTAAGGTTAGTGCCGGACACCGCGGTGTCCGGCACTAACCTAAGTATAAACAGGTAAGTCTACTTAGGTGTAGCCAGGAATTGCTGGATGGTTTCATAAGCCGCCTGGGCAGGCAGCCCTTTGGCTTCCTTTTCGGCTACCCATTGCTGGGCGACGGTATCAGCTACTTGCTTAAAACGAGCTTTTTCAGCATCTGAGAGGGTATAGACATCCATACCGGTTTTCTTAAGAGATTCAAATCCAATGTCATCTTTATCCGCATAAAAGTTCTTAACTTCTGTCTTATAATCTATGATCACCTGATCGATAATCTCCTGAATGTCGGTAGGCAGGCTGTCCCAGGCCTGTTTACTCATGACGATTGTGGGACCTCCAATTCCGACCGGCGGATCCCAAATACAGTATTTAGATACCTCATAAAGTTTGATTGCCAAAACATATGACCAGGCTGTGGTGTATCCATCAATAACTTTGCGGTCCATAGCCATATAGATTTCCGGCCCGGTTATGGCCACCGTAGAAGCTCCCAACGCCTCGAAGTAAGCATTAAAAGGAGGAGCAGATCCTCTCATTTTCAGGCCCTTATAATCCTCTACCGTCTGTACTTTTTTTGAGCCGAAAAATTGGTTTAGCGGGGCTCCTCCCTTAAATCCCATGACCTTGAATTGATTAAGCCCCTTGAAGTAGCCCTTGTTATAAACTTCCCACATAATATCAATAAGGGTATTTCTATCAGGGATTCCCACCAGAGGCAAGTCGGTTATGGTCTCGAGTTCAAATACACCGGGATATACGGCCAGCATTAATGAACCCATTTGAGCCACCCCACCATTCAGCATATTAACCCAATCTGGCGCTTTGCCCAGACTTTCTGTACCGTAGTAAACCGCATTCACTCGTCCCCCGGTACGTTCATTGATCATCCTGGCCAGTATCATATCCGCTTCAGCATCATCGCTTCCAGGAACCCACTGGCTGGTCCATCTGAGCTCAATGGTTTTTGCAGCAGGCGTTGTCGCCGCTGCCTGGGTAGTCGGGGGAGCAGTGGTCGTAGTAGTTGCAGGAGTTGTAACACCGGGAGCCGGGGAGGTGGCCGGAACGGTTGGAGTTGACGTGGAGCAGGCTCCTACAATTCCGACTGTCAGAACCATTACCAATACCAAACTAATACAGAATAATGTTTTCCTGGACATTGGATATCCCTCCTTATTAAATAATCCTCCGATGCATTACCGCTTCTGTTATTGATGGCGAAGAGAAATCATTATAGCTCTTGTATGATCATTGATCAGGTTCTTCAATATAATATATCATATATATCACGATTTATTGACATGTATTCTGTCAAAATACTCCTGAAACCTTTACATGATAATGTCGAGAAACCATTTTGAATAACCATCAGGTAGATTAACTGGTACAATATGTTATGGACGACTATTATATCGCAATCGATTGTGACTTGCAATAGTCTCTTCCAAATTATGCACGATCTAAATGAAACCTTTCAAAAGTCGTGAGCTTATTCGATATCAGTGAAATACTGCTGATTAGACCAGGTTGGAGACTTTCCCGGTTTTTCATTGTCACTATACGTGACAAAGCATTATGATAGTATATAAACACTCGAAATAGGTTGTTAAAAATCATCAAGAAAAATTTAAAAATCCAACCTGATAAAAAGAAGAGGCCAATAAATACCGGTCAATAACAAAAAATCGGAGGAGTCAGAGTGATGGATTTGGTACAGGTTGTAAAGCAGCGGAAAAGCATTCGGGCTTTTACTTCCCAGTCGGTTCCACAATCTATTCTGGAAGAGATAATGACACTGGCGCTGCGAGCTCCATCCTGGGCTAACACCCAACCCTGGGAATTTGCAGTAGCTACCGGTGACAAGTTAGCAGAAATACGCAGGAAATACGTGGAAAAGGCTGGGGATACTCCAATGCCGGATATTCCGAGCATCGCCTATTACCCGGAGCCTTACAACTCACGGATGCATACGGCAGTATCCAAATCGCATGCCGCCAAGGGTATTCAGCGAGAAAACAAGGAGCAAAGAAGGGAATGGGAAATTATACAATTGAACAACATGGGATCTCCCTGTGAAATCTACGTCTGTATCGATCGGTCTTTTTATCTGCATGACGGAAGCACTAACGTCTGGCCGATATACGATTGCGGTGCTATAGTCGGAATGATCACACTTCTGGCCACAAATTTTGGTTTGGGGACAATCATCCAGGCCCGAGCTGTGATTTATCCTGATATCATTAGAGATGTCCTGGGGCTGCCGCAATCCAAGCTCCTGCTCGTTGGCGTTGCCATCGGCTACCCTGATTGGAATGATCCACTTAACCAGTATGCAACCGATAGAGAGCCACCTGACAAGATCATTAGCTGGCATGGTTTCGAAAAATAACTTTTATTAATGATACAGCTTTGGGCTGAAATATCTATTACTATTTTATGCACTATACTTTTTAAGTAGAAGGCCAAAAATGAGTACAAAGGAATCAATCAACGTTCAGAAGGAAATAACCCGAAGCCAAAGGTTATGGGAGCGTCTATTGGAAACTCGCAGTACTGCTCCGGTTTCCCAGTGGCGAGCCAGGCTGCTGACAGCTTCATGGAAGGAAACTGAAGGCCTCCCGATTCCAATAAGAAGGGCCAAAGCCTTTGAAAAAATAATGAACGAAGTCCCGATATTCCTGGACGAAGATCAACTCCTGGCAGGTAATTATGGGAGCTGGCCGATGGCAATAGAATGGAGGCCGGAAACTACCGTTGAATGGATAAATGAACGATTCGAGGCTGGTATCGGCCGACTGATAATTAAAGAAGAGGATATCCCGGAGATCAAAGAGATTGCCGCCTATTGGAAGGATAAAGACGTCTTCTCGCGTTATCATCGCTATATAGGAAAAGAGGAGGAACAACGCCTTAAAGACCGCGATTTCATGGGAGCTTATCTGGGACATAGCTATTATCCTGCCCTGTGGGCGTTGGGATGGTTTATACCGGATTACCCCAAGGCTATCCGCAAGGGACTGCTGGGCATTCTTGCTGAAGTCAAACAGGAAATTCAATCTACGCCCCTGCTTGATGAAGCTTCACAGAATAAGCGATTCTTCCTCGAATCACTGGAGATAACAATAAAAGCAGCGATCCAGTATGCTAAAAGGCATGCGGCTCTAGCCAGGGAATTGGCTCAGACTGCCGAAAGCAAACGAAAAGACGAACTGGAGAAAATAGCTGAAATCTGTGAATGGGTTCCCGCTAATCCAGCCCGCACGTTTTATGAAGCCTTGCAAACACTCTGGTTCTGTAACCTGTTTATATTCTGGGACTCCCAATATGAGGGAGTTTCCCCTGGACGGGTAGATCAGTATCTCTATCCTTACTACCGGAAAGATATCGAAGAAGGAAGAATAACCAGAGAAGAAGCCATAGAGATTTTGGAACTTCTAAGGTGTCTATTCAGCACATACCGCGTATTTCTCGAAGCCGCTCACGCTACACGGACAGCCGGAGAAGCCAACTGGTTCAACTGCATGCTGGGTGGTCTAACCGCAGATGGTCAGGATGCCACCAACGAACTTTCCTATCTCTGGCTGGAAGCAGCCAAAAGATTGGGTACGCCTCATCCAACACTTTCGGTTAGAGTCCATGATAAGATGAATGAGGACTTTGCTTTAAAGGCGGCCGAGTTATGTAGTCTGGGGCGGGGCTACCCGGCCTTCTTTGGAGATGAAAGCAACATCGGTTTTTTACGCAAGCAGGGTATCCCTGAAAACGAAGCCTGGGATTATGCTATCGCAGGGTGTACATTGACTCAAGTCCCTGGAAGGATGGCGCCGGCTAATCCATTTGGAATGAATATTCCCAAGTTCCTGGAATTAACCCTTCATAACGGAGTAGACCCCCGAACCGGCAGGCAATTCGGACCTCAGACAGGCAGCCTGGAAAGTTTTGAAAATTATGAAGACTTATGGGAAGCTTACCGACAACAGGTAAGAAGCTATATCCGGCAAGGAGCGGATGATTTCCGAAAAGCCTCTCTCTTCCAGGCAACTGTTCTGCCTCACCTGTTCCCTTCAGTTCTGGCCGATGATTGCATAAAACGCGGTCAACCTCATAACGGACAGGGATGCCGCTATCAACAGGGAATGTGGTATCTTCTTCCTCAAGGACCTATCGATGTAGCGGATTCGCTGGCTGCTATCAAGAAATGTGTTTATGAGGATAAGACCATTACCAAGAGGCAGCTAATGGAAGCCCTGGCGGCCGATTTTGAAGGAGAGAAAAACCAGACCGTACGACAGATCCTGTTATCAGCTCCTAAATACGGCAACGATGATGATTATGTCGATCTTATTGCCAGAGATGTCTATTCTATGCTGGATATTGAGCTGGCTGATATCAATGCCTGTTATGGCGCCAAATATGTCCAGGCTCCACACAGTCTCACCGGACATGGTGCTTTCGGGAGAGCGGTCGGAGCTCTCCCAAGCGGTCGAAGGGCCTGGGTGGCTCTGGCGGATGGGAATGCCTCTCCTTCTCAGGGTATGGACAAGAAGGGGGTAACGGCAGTTCTCAAATCAGCGAGTAAACTGGACCAGCTACCCATGCAAGGCTGTCTATTGAACCAGAAACTTCATCCTTCCACTTTGAAAAGCAAGGAAGATTTAAATAAATTTGTCTCCCTTACCAAGACCTATCTTATTAATCTTAAAGGCAAACATATTCAATTTAACGTTATCAGCAAAGATATATTACTGGATGCCAAAGCTCATCCGGAGCAATACCGAACCCTGGTTATCCGGGTAGCCGGCTACAGCGCCTTATGGGTAGACCTGGATAGTGTTATTCAGGACGAAATCATAGCTCGCACAGAACAAGAACTATAGAACCACTATTCAAATCGAGGTGGAACAAAATGGAGAGACGTTTTCTGGGGAAATCCGGCCTTTTGGTATCTGAATTATGCCTCGGAACCGCAACGTTTGGGGGACTTGGCGAATACGGTAAGTCAGGGCATATTAATCAGGATGAGGCCAATCTGATAATAAGTACGGCGCTGGACTCAGGAATAAACCTTTTTAACACAGCCGAAACGTATTCGGAGGGACTGGCCGAAGAGATATTGGGAGAAGCGCTGGGAAAGAGGC
>JAQULX010000244.1 GCA_028718465.1 Dehalococcoidales bacterium
GAGGACCTCCTGGTCCGCCGGCATATCGAACTTTACCTGAATAAATTGCGCAATGTTCACCCTGCCCTGACCGGTGAGGATATCGTCCAAATGAAAATTGCCACAGGACCCCGCATTAAGGAAGTGCTGGACTCGCTTCGCGAAGCCCGCCTGGATGGAAAGGTGCATACCCGGGAAGATGAGCTGGCCATGGTGGGAAAAATAGGCAGGGAAATCCGGTAGCTTCCCGGCCGTTCTCAGGCTTAGTTTACTTTTTTGAACATCTCTCTGGGAGCCCCGCAAATAGGGCATTTATCCGGAGCTTCACCCTCAACTGTGTTGCCGCACCTCTGGCAAACAAAGTAGGGCTTTTCCTCCATCTTTTTCCCTTCTTCTATGTCTTTCAGCGCCTGCTTGTAGAGACCATGGTGTATTTGCTCTACCTTGTTTGCCCAGGTGAAACTGGTCTTCGCCTGGACATGGTTCTCTTTCTGGCTTTGGGCGATATATTCAGGGTACATCTCCATGAACTCATGGTTTTCTCCATTGATAGCGTCCTTCAGATTGTCTGCCGTTGTCCCGATACCGTTCATGGCATTGAGATGATTGCGGGCGTGGATGGTTTCCGCCTCCGAAGCTGCCCGGAAAAGCCTGGCGATCTGGGTCTGGCCGTCTTTTTCCGCCCTCTCAGCGAAAAACAAGTATTTCCGGCTGGCCTGGCTTTCTCCGGAATAAGCTTCCTGTAAGTTCTCAGCAGTGGTTGCCATATTCAACTCCTTTGTAATTTATTTACATAATTATATTATAACCGAATTATACTTGGCCGGGTAAGCTGTACGAGTCGATAGTCCCAGGGGCTTTACATTGCCCATGGCAGAGGTAGGTTAGGAAGGCGATATATGTTATAATTTCTCCGATGAAGGTTACAGAATTAGGTCAGTTCGGGATGATTGATGCCGTAGCCAGGTTGATCGAAAGTTCCCGCGATAACTCCTTGCCTTCCTGGAGGAACCTGGTTGCCGGTATTGGTGATGACTGTGCTGTCTGGCGGGGAGATACAGATAATCAATTGGCCAAGGTTGATTGTCAGGTCCAGGGCGTTCACTTTAACCTGGATATTATTTCCTGGGAAGACTTGGGATGGAAAGCTCTGGCAGTCAATCTCAGCGATATTGCGTCTATGGGCGGCGTTCCCAGGTATGCCCTGGTCTCATTGGGCTTGCCTCTGGATACTGAGGTCGAGGATGTTTTCTCTTTGTATAAAGGGATGCTGACGCTGGCCAGGCTCTCCGGCACTGCTGTCGTTGGCGGCAATATGAGCAGCTCGCCGGTGGTATTCGTGGATATTAACGTTATCGGCAGTACCGCCAACCGCGAAGGAAAGTATCTAACCCGGGGCTCCGCCCGGGTAGGCGACCGGATAGCGGTTACCGGCTGGCTGGGTACGGCGGCCGCCGGTCTGGAAATGCTGAGCCGGAAAATTAGTCTTAACGCGCTGACCAATATCTGTTTAAAACAGGCTTTCTCACGGCCGGAACCGCGTTTAAAAGAAGGACGTTTGCTCCTGGGAAAAGGGGTTGAGACCGCAATAGATATCAGCGACGGTCTGATTTCTGACCTTGGTCATATCTGCAATGCCAGCGCGGTCGGAGCAGTCATTGAGCTGCCGCTACTGCCCATTCGGCCTGAGGTAATTTCGGTTTTCGGAGAGCAAGCGGTCGAAATGGCCCTTTCCGGCGGCGAGGACTATCAATTGCTTTTTACAGCTCCGCTTGAGGTAATAGAAGAAGTGCGGCAGGACTCGCCCTACCCTGTTACTGCTATCGGAGAGATTGTAGCCGGCAAGGTCGGACAGATCGTTCTGGTGGATGCTGAGGGCCGCCATCTGGCGCCGGATAAAACCGGTTGGGACCATTTCCGGAGAAGGTAATATCAATGCAAGGCTTTAAAATAATCAGCCGCAGTCCTGAAGAAACCCGTAGTCTGGGAGTCCGGTTGGGTGAACTGGCAGAGCCGGGATTTACTTTTCTTTTAACCGGCAGCCTGGGGGCCGGCAAGACCTGCCTTACTCAGGGTATTGCCTGGGGACTGGGCAGTGAGGAGTACGCTTTAAGCCCTACATTTGTGCTCATGCGGGAGATCAAAGGCCGGCTGACCCTTTACCATATCGATCTTTACCGTCTTGATCGTATCGAGGAGATTTCCGACCTGGGACTGGATGATTATTTATATGGAAGCGGGCTGTCTGTAATTGAATGGGCGGAAAAAGGAATGAGTGTATTGCCTTCTGAGCATTTACTGATTAAAATAGATTACTTGAGTGACACTGAACGCAGCCTGGAGCTCATCCCTCACGGGAAAAGCTATGAGAAACTTCTTGCCCGGCTGAAAACATTTCCTGGAATAGATTGATATGCAAATCTCCATAGACACTTCAACTGATTTCGCCAGCCTGGCTCTGGTAAACGGCTTCGAGATACTGGCTGAATTGAACTGGCGCTGCGGGCAAAACCATACTATCGAGTTAACTTCTAGGTTGGAATTCCTGATCAAGAAATCCATGCTGGAGATAAACGATGCTGATTGCATCTTTGTGGCCAGAGGGCCGGGGAGCTTTAACGGTCTCAGGGTGGGCGTCAGTACGGCCAAAGGACTGGCCTTCAGCCTGGGTATACCCATCATAGGCATCAGTACCCTGGAGTCCACTGCTTACCAGCATGCCGCTGCCGGTCTCCCTGTTTGTGCCGTCCAGAACGCCGGCCGGGAAGAGATCGCTGCTGCTGTATATCAGCAACAGCCGCGGAAAGGCTGGCGTCAACTGGCTGCTGAACATATTACCACGCTCGACGGACTGGTCTCGGAAATAAACGATCGGACGATTTTCTGCGGCGAGATTAATGCTGCTACGTCTGCCCGGATAAAGACACTGTTTAAAACCAGGGCTGTAATACCGCCTGCGGCCGCGCAGCTTCGGCGGGGAGCTTATCTGGCTGAGTTGTGCCGCCGGCGGCAGGAAGCCGGAGATTATGACAATACTGCCACGCTTCAGCCGATTTATCTCAGACGACCTCCGATCACTGAACGTAAGAAATCATATTAAGGAAAGAAAATGGAAAATTGGCCCAGTATTGATTTAGAGACCCAGGGCGACCAGACCATGTGCTTCGGATGCGGGAAAAATAATCCTGTCGGACTGAAACTGGTATTCACCTGGGATACCAGGACTCAGACGGCCAGCGCCGAATTCTGCCCGGATGAAAAGGTGCAGGGATGGGCCGGCTATGTTCATGGGGGTATCATAGCCTGTATTCTGGATGAAGCTTTCGGTTGGGCCGCTATGTCAGCCGGCACTAATAATGTGACGGCCAAAATGCAGGTCAGGTTTCGCCGGATGGTGCCTATCGGACGGAAATATATCGTTACCTGCCGCGTCAGCAAGCAAAATTCACGGTTAATTGAGACTGAAGCCAGCTTGGTTGATGCGAGCGGGAGCCTCTTCGCCGAAGGCGCCTCGACGCAGTTTATTGTCGGTCCGCGAGACTTAAATGCCTGACGATATGAAGAACAGCCGGACCAGGGCCGTTATCTGGGACATGGATGGAGTAATAGTAGATACCGCCGAACACCATTTTAATTCCTGGCGTTATGCTTTCGAACGCCAGGGGGTGACGTTTACCAGAGAGGACTTTCAGCAAGTCTTTGGACAGAGGAACGACGCCATTATCAGCAGAATAATGGCTGGAAATGTCACCCGGGAAAAAATGGACAGCATCGCTCAGGATAAAGAGGAAAATTTCCGGCAAACCGTAAAAAATGATCTGAGGCCGCTTCCCGGAGTGATTGCGCTTCTGACGACGATTAAGGATAACGGTATGCTGTCGGCGGTAGCCTCCTCCGCTCCTTCGGAAAATATCCGCCTTATCCTGACCGGTCTCGGCATTGAGGACTGCTTTCAGGCCGTGGTTTATGGCGACGAAGTGACCGAGGGAAAGCCCAGTCCGCTGGGATTTCTGCTGGCTGGCCGGAAACTGGGTGTGGAGCCCCGGGACTGCATCGTGATAGAGGATGCAGTAGCTGGAGTCCAAGCGGCGAAACGGGGCGGAATGCATTGTATAGCGGTGACCAATACCCATCCGGCGGAAGATTTAGGTGATGCGGATTGGGTGGTCGACTCGCTGGAGAAAATTGGCCTCAAAGAATTGAATAGTCTTTTTAATGGCAAATAAGGAACCAGGAGATAAAATGGACAGGACTCTTGTTTTGGTCAAACCCGATGCGATGGAACGTAATCTGGGAGGCGCTATTCTGGCGCGTTTGGAATCTGCGGGGCTCAAGATCGTGGCGCTCAAGATGCTGCATGTGGATGAGCCACTGGCCCATAAGCACTATGCAGTTCATACCGGCAAACCTTTTTTCAAGGATTTGATCGAATATATCACTTCTTATCCTATTGTCGCCGCTGTTTTTGAGGGGCCCGATGCCGTAGCTGTAGCCCGCCGGACTATGGGAGCTACCAATCCGGAAAAGGCCGAGCCGGGGACAATCCGGCGGGATTTTGGACTGGACTTGCAGCGCAACTCCGTTCACGGGTCTGATTCCCCGGAAAATGCGGAAATGGAAATCAATCTGTACTTCACGCCTGAAGAGATTGTGAAAAGGTAAAAGGCCTGTATTCAAAGAAAGCGGGTAACTATAATCTTTAATCATAATTCCGTCTCACACGGAGCATCTTGGGAAGGGGCGTATATATTGCGTTACATATAATAACCCCGGGGCAAGAAATGGGGATGGGGAAGGTTTTTCCTCCATAGAGAGACGTAACTGTAGGTATATGTAAGGGCTATTATGAGGGATGAGCGGATACTGGATCGTGCCCGGAACCGGGAGAAGGTATCTTACGGCACCCTGACTTTGGTGCAGGCTTTCTCCCAAAGTTTTTCAAGCTGGTAGTAATCGCGCTCAACGGGACCGAAAATGTGGACCACTACATCGTTGTAGTCAAGAGGTACCCAGCCGGTTTCCGGAGTGCCTTCCTCATGCAAAGGGCGTATGTTCTCCTTTTTAAGCTCATCGGTAACGGCACTGGTTAAAGCTTTGAGCTGGCGGATGCTTTCGCCGCTGCAAATGACAAAGTACTCTGTAAAACTGCATACGCCCTGCGTATCCAGCAGCACGATGTCTGTGGCTTGTTTATCGCTGAGGATATCGATTATTTTATGCGCCAGGTTCAGACTTTCCAGAAAGTGCACCCCCATTAACAGTTGGTTTAACAGTAATATTA
>JAQULX010000245.1 GCA_028718465.1 Dehalococcoidales bacterium
TCCTTCCCAAATCATCACAGTGAAGCCCTCCACCCCCATACCGCATCACATAAAACTGTCCGAATGCCCTCCCGTGCGATTCTCCCGACTCTTATGCTATAATTATTCTGATTTTCAAACCGGCCTTACCTGAATGCGCTCGGATAGAGCAGTAGCACCGAAATGCGCTCGGGTGGAGCAATAGAACCGAAAGGGATAATATGGCAATTTCTGAAATAGTAAAACACAACATGGCGAACGGTTCCTATATCCGGAAAATGTTCGAAGAGGGGATCGCCCTCAAGAAAATTCACGGCAATGATAAGGTATTCGATCTAAGTATAGGCAATCCCATGATGGAGCCTCCGGAGGCCTTTAAGCTGGAGTTGCAGAAACTGGTCGAAAATCCCCGTCCGGGACTGCATTCAGTCATGGAAGATGCCGGTTACCCTGAGACGCGGGAGATGATGGCGGCCCAGGCGGCGGCAGACACCGGCGTGAAATTTACCCGGGACGATGTGGTGGTCGCTTACGGTGCGGCCGGAGCGGTTAATATTGTTTTTAAAACACTGCTCAATCCCGGTGACGAGGTGATCTCGTTTACTCCTAATTACTTTGAATATATTATTTATGCGCAAAATCACGGCGGCATCGTGAAGTATGTGGGGTCTGATGAATACTTTAATCCGGATTTCAGTGCTCTGGAAGCGGCTATTACGCCGAAAACCAGGGCTGTGGTCATTAACTCGCCTAATAATCCGACCGGAAAAGTATACTCCGCGGATGTCCTGAAGCATCTGGCTGAAATTATCACCAGGAAAAGCTCTCAACTGAAGAAACGGATTTACATAATCGGCGACGACGTGTATTCTCACCTCTACTACGGTGAAGGAAAATGCCCCCGGATCTCCAGCTATTACCCTCACAGCCTGATAACCACCTCTTATTCCAAGGACCTTTCCCTTCCAGGGGAGCGGATCGGATATGTGGCAGTGCACCCGGAATGTGAAGATGCCGGAGAGATTGTCAATGGTTTAATTTACGCTAACCGGGTCCTGGGTTTTATCAACGCTCCGGCCATCATGCAGCAGGCGGTCCGTAATCTCCAAAATGTGTCGGTATCCGTTGATGAATACCGGCGGAAAAGGGATTTCTTTTATGATAACCTGACCCGCATGGGATACTCGGTTGTAAAACCGGAGGGTGCTTTCTATATCTTTCCGAAGACTCCTATCCCTGACGATGAAGCTTTCATCAAGGAGCTTAAGGATCTTCTGGTACTCACTACCCCGGGATTTGTTTTCGAAGCTCCCGGCTATTTCAGAATTTCTTACTGCCTGAATGATAAAACGATGGAAGGATCTCTGGAGGGACTCCGGAAAGCCATCGAAAAATATAAAAAATAACGGCTGACGCAGAGCAAATAAGAATTCAGGAGGCGACAGGTTTGCAGCAGGCAGAGAAATTGGCCATTACTTCAGACGCGCCCGGTAAAAGCCTCTTCATGCTGGGCAATGAAGCTTTTGCCAGAGGGGCCCTGGAAGCAGGCGTCCAGGTTTTCGCCGCCTACCCCGGAACGCCTTCCAGTGAAATCTCCGAGACCCTCATCAATTTGTCCAAAGAAATGAACTTCTATGCCGAATGGTCGGTCAATGAGCAGGTTGCTTTCGAGGTGGCCATGGGCTCTTCCATGTGCGGCGTGAGGGCCATGACGGCCATGAAGCATGTAGGGCTGAATGTGGCCCACGATCCCCTGATGTCATCCAGCTATCAGGGCGCTATCGGCGGAATGGTGCTTATCGATGCGGACGATCCCGGCCAGTGGAGTTCCCAGAATGAGCAGGACAACCGTTTCATCGCCGAGCAGGCTTATCTCCCCATATTGGAGCCTTCTTCTCCCCAGGAAGCCAAGGACATGACAGTGGACGCCTTCCGCCTCTCCGAGCAGTTCGGCCATATCTTTATGCTGCGGTCGGTTACCCGGCTGAGCCACTCCCGGGGAGATGTTAAGCTGGGGCCTTTCAGTCAGGATAAGAGAAAAGGTGAATTTAAAAAGGACGAACGTCTCTTCTGCATGCCGCAATGGGCCAAGAAGAACCGTATCGCCATGCTGGAGCGGTTCGCCAAAATCAAAGGGCTGGTGGATACTCTGCCTTATAACCAGTTGAAACTGGCCGAAGACGCCGAACTGGGTATTATCGCCGGCGGCATATCTTACAGTTATGCTGTCGAAGCCCTGAACTGGCTTGGTATGGCCGATAAGGTCTCAATATTGAAAATCGGGACTACCTACCCCCTCCCGGAGGAAATGGTCAAACGCCTGCTGTCTTCGGTTTCCCGGGTGCTGGTTATCGAGGAATTGGAGCCGTTTGTGGAGGACCATGCCCGCATTATAGCTCAAAAATCCGGCATCAGTGTCGATATTCACGGCAAAGATGTAGTCCCCATCCGTTTGGAGCTTTCCACACGCAAGGCAGTGGAGGCTATCATGGAGTTGTCCGGAGTTAAGGCTCCGGCTGATTTTACCGGGATAGACCGGAGAGTGGAGGATGCCAGTTCCATTCTGCCCTCCCGGCCCCCGTCACTCTGCGCCGGATGTCCTCACCGGGCGTCTTTCCACGCTATCAACGTGGCCGCCCGGAGAGTGAAAAAAGACCTGGGAGAGCGGGTGTTTTCCGGGGATATCGGCTGTCACAGCCTGGGGATCTACCCGCCCTTATTCTGCCAGGACACCTCTACCTGTATGGGCGCCGGTTTTGGGATTGCTGACGGCATCGCTCTATCACACCGCGGTCCGGTGATCGGTCACGTCGGCGATTCCACCTTCTTTCATTCCGGGATTCCACCCATGATCAACGCCGTGTTCAACAACACTAATGTGACCCTGGTAGTGCTGGACAACTCGGCCACCGCTATGACCGGCTTTCAGCCGCATCCCGGTTCTCCGCCGGCTAATCAGGTCGGCATTAAGCCGGAAGATGTAGCCCGGGCCTGTAATGTGAAGTCCGTCGAAGTGGCTGATCCCTTTAATTTAAAAGAAAGCGTGGCAGCCCTGGAAAGGGCAGTCCGGTTTGAAGGTCCGGCAGTGGTAATACTGCGCGGTTTATGCAGTATCCTGGCCCAGAGAGAACGCCGCCGGCAGGGAGAAAAGACATTACCTTTTCATATTGATCAGGAAAGCTGTACGGACTGCAAACTCTGTCTTAATTCGCTGGGCTGCCCGGCGATAATTATCGAGGCAGGACGCGTGGCCATCGACGAGTCTCAATGCGACGGCTGCAGTCTCTGCGCTCAGGTTTGTCCTGCAGGCTCTATAAAACAGGAGGGAAAATAAACAATGGTGACCGAAGTCAAGGAGCTAAATATTATAATTGCGGGTGTCGGAGGACAGGGCGTCGTCCTCATGAGCGAAATACTGGGTAATGCGGCAGTGCAGGAAGGATATAAAGTCCGCGGCTCGGAGGTCCTGGGTATGGCCCAGCGAGGCGGTTCGGTCTTCAGCAACATCCGGATTGGAAGCGAGGTCTTCGCCCCGATGACGGCTGACGGAAAGTGCGATGTTCTGGTCGGACTGGAACCCAGCGAAGCGCTGCGTAATATCCAGTACCTGAACAAGAGCAGCGTGGTGATTATGAATAACCGGAAGGTGATACCGGCCACAGTATCCATGGGCAAGAGCACCTATCCGGAGATTGAAGTGATCCGGCAGAAGCTCGAGGAGGCGGCCGGCAGGGTGATTGTCATAGACGCTGTTGACCTGGCGGAAAAGGCCGGCAACCGGCAGTCTTCCAATGTGGTCATGCTGGGGGCTCTTTTCGGCTGCGGGAAAATGCCTGTCAGCGTGGAAACGGTCAAGAGACTGATCGGCGAACGGTTCACGGGGAAGGCCGCGGATATTAATATAAAGGCGTTTGACACGGGTTTCGCTATAGCCCGGGAATCGCCTTAGCGTCAGGTGCGCTTACTGTATTGCCCGTAATACAGCTTTAAAAAGCCGGTATTTAACCGGGAGGCAGGGCAAGTTCTAAACTATGCGTGGCGGTAGCCTTAAAAACCTGTGGTATATAACAGGCAGGATGTTAAACGGAAGAAAAAAGAATGCGATATAAAGAAGCATCTCGTTCCTTCTCTTGTCATGCTGGAGGCCTCTTATCATCTTGTCATTCCGTGCTTCGACACGGAATCTACCCGGTCTCCTTCTCCCCTTCATTAATCATTAATCTTTAATCCTAATATCGATTCGAGGTAATGAAAAATGTTGACAGAGAATGAAAGCGCCGTATTAAATAAACTGGGCTTGATAAAACCACCTGTAGGCATTAAATATTTCACACGCCGGCCGGACATCGCCAGGCTGGATAGAAAAATGACTCTCTGTGAAATGCTGGCCTGGGCACAGGAAGGAAATGCTTTCTATGCCGGCTCTGACAATCATACTTGCGAGCCCGGTCAGTATATTCTCGGGCAGTGCGATATCCAGGAGCCCTATTTAAACGGCGAATTCGGGACCGGACTTCAGTTGTTTGAGAGCACGCGCGCAGCGTCCAGGCTGTATCGTCATATCTACAAATTTGAAAAAGGGGCCGTAAGATACATTGCCTTGTCCCCGGTCGAGAGGCTGGCGTTTGATCCGGACTTGCTGGTTATCATGGCTGATACCAGTCAGGCGGAAATAATATTACGGGCGGCAAGTTATAAAACGGGAGACATGTGGCACAGCCTGTATACGCCTGCCATAGGATGTAGCTGGATATTTGCTTATCCTTATCTCTGCGGCAAGATGAATTGTACTACCACCGGCCTGGGGTTCGGCATGAAACGCAGAAAGGTTTTTCCGGAAGGTTTCCAGATGATAACCGTTCCGTTCGATATGATGCATCCCCTGCTGCAAACCCTCCGGGAGATGCCCTGGGTCCCTGAACCCTACCGTCCTGCAGGCCTGGAATATGTTAAGGACCTCCGGATCAGGTTGGGTTTGGAAAAACCGGCTGCTCAGGGGGAAGCACCGTAATATCCAGCATGCGGTCGACCCGGAATGTCCGCTCCGCGTTCCGCTTCAGGCAGAACGCTCTTACGCCGAGGTAGGTCTTGCCCTGGAATTCCATTTCCCCGATTGCGCAGGGGTGGATAGTCCTCCGCGTCTTTTCATCGCTGGGCTTCAGGTAGACAATCCTCAGCAGCGCCCCGTCCCGGATGGCCTGCTGTATCACTGCTACCTTGTCCTCCAAGGCATAGCGCTGCTCGGATTTGCGGTATTGAAACTTCGTCAAAAAATC
>JAQULX010000246.1 GCA_028718465.1 Dehalococcoidales bacterium
ATCCACTACCTGGGGAGCTCCCCATTTTTTGTCCAGAGCAACGGCATGGCCTTTGGGGCCCAGGGTTACTTTAACTGCATCGGCCAGGGTATCAATACCCTTTTTTAAAGCATGTCTTGCTTCTTCACCGAAAATTATTTGTTTTGCCATATTTGTATATTTACCTCCGTTAATATTTTAATAACGCTCCAGTCCGTTCGGACTAGGCTTTTTTGGCCAGAATATCGCTTTCTCTCAGGATAATTAAATCCACATCATCAAGCTTGATTTCAGAACCGCCGTATTTGGAATATATCACTATATCGCCGACCTTGACTTCCAACGGAATCCGCTTCCCATCGTCAGTTATTTTGCCAGGGCCGACTGCGATCACCTCGCCCTCCTGAGGTTTTTCCTTGGCTGTATCAGGCAAGTAAATACCGCCTTTGGTCATCTCCTCTTTCTGAACAGGTTTGACTACCAAACGGTCAGCCAATGGTTGAAGTGCTACTGCCATTATTTATCCTCCTCAACTTAATTTTATTCTATTTTCCAATAAATTAGCAGTCTAACGATTCGACTGCTAAATATAATAATAGCGCAGATATTAACTCTGTGCAAATGATATTTAAACAGACCAGGACTAACCTGAGCTAATATAAGCGGCTTTGATGAATAATTAAGACCACTTATGCCAGACAAATCCTTGTTTTGGCCATATTTTCGTCAGATCTGGCGTTGTTCTCCGGGTGCAATCAGGCACCGGTAAGTCCGCGGTGCACATCTCAAGACGGTCTTGCGGAAGGCCTTTATTAATCATGCCGTTAAGTTGAAATACTAGTGTTTGACTGACCGTCCGCCATCCTGGACAAAGACCTGGCCGGTGATATAGCTGGAAGCATCCGAAGCCAGGAGTACAGCCAGGCCAGCCAGTTCATCAGCTCCGCCCCTGCGATGCATCGGAATATCATCCATGATTTTCTTTATCCACTCCTCCCTGGCCGCTGCTTGCTGCGGGTCGGAAGGAGCGTCTCGCATGGCGGGATTGTCATGGCCGAGTTCAGATTCATGAACACCCGGAGCAATACAATTAACCCGGATATTGTACCGGGCATACTCGATGGCGGCAATCTGGGTCATAATATTGATTCCGGCTTTGGCAGTACAGTAAGCTATCGGAGCAATTTCCGGAATTTCAGCTCTGAGACCAGCAGTTGACGATATATTAATAATCGATCCCTTGTTCTGCTTTATCATAAGGGGCAGAACGTATTTCAAAACCATAAAAGGTCCTCTGAGGTTGGTGTTAAGAACGATATCGAAGTCAGCGAGAGTCTCCTCATGTATCGGGCGGTGCGGCCTGGCGATGCCGGCATTATTGAAAAGGATATCAATACGGCTGAATTTATTAACTGTCTCATCGACCATTCTCTTGACATCTTCTTCCCTGGTCATATCGGCGGATATCCCCAGAGTCTCAACCTTATACCCGGCCAGGATGCTCAGCGTTTCTTCGATCTTCCCCCGATCGCGGGCGGCGATGGCGACACAGGCTCCGAATGCAGCAAGAGCTTCGGCGAATGCCCGGCCGATGCCGCGGCTGCCTCCGGTAACCAGGGCGACTCTCCCGGTGAGGTCGAAAATTCCTCTATCAGTCATTCTTCTCTCCTTTCCCAACCAATTTTCAAAAGCAAACCTATGGTAATAAATTATACATATCTCAGGATTTAGTACAATGCTTTTTATAATCTGATCCGGGAACAGTTCAGCCTGAATTACTGCCAGGGTTGAGTGGGAGCAAAACTCAAGATAGATTCCTGTCCGGGAGGAGAAACCAGTAAAACCGTGATTTTAAATATTTACGCATATTCCACGCGTTGATGATTTTTATTTGATTTGTCCAGAGGGCGCAGAGGGGAAATCAGGATTATGGATCAGTGAGAACCAGATGGTGATAATAAGAATAATTGGCTATCGGTCTTTCTGTCGATTCACCCCTGTAAATTGTGATCCGGGGGCCAAATAGCTTTCACAGGCCAGCTATTTTTATCAAAGCCCGGGGCTTTTCGCAATTTGTTTTTATCAATTTCAACCATGAAAGTTTTCTTCTTCAAATCCATGGTTAAAGCCTCCAGCGGGACAGCGAAGAATTTATCTCCAATGCCGGCAAATCCCCCGGAAGAGACAACCAGGTAGGACACGTTACCACAGGTTAAATCGATGACAATATCTTCAATCTTCCCTATCTCCTTGCCGGAGCCATCCATTACTTTGTTTCCGATAACAGTCATAGCAGTGATTCGCCGAGGGTTGATTTCCCCGTCATTTTCATCCCGCTTAGATATGTTGATACCCCTAATTGAGGTATCCTTACATTCTGAAGTCCGCATCGATTCTCACCTCACATCTATCTTGCTGTCAGGTTACCGAGAGTATTATTGGTTAATCCGTGTCTCCGTCCCTGTATCAGATTATAATTTGATTAGATACCAAATACTAATTGCCTGTTTAATACACTCGGGAAAAATGACAATTTTTAATAGACTGAAACAATTCAGAGACCGCCTTTCACAGGTTGGTCTAATTAAGTTCCTGAAGCGAGTGTTCCAGGAATTCGGCGCTGATGATGGCACTACCATGGCTGCCGGGATTGCATATTATTCTTTTCTGGCGGCATTTCCCCTTATTCTGGCACTAATCGGTTTATTAGGTTACTTTTTGCCTTCGGCAGAGGTACAGGACCGATTATTCGAATTTTTCCGTAACAACGTTCCCGGCGCAGTAGACGTTTTACAGAACAATATCCAAAGTGTAATCAGTTTGCGGGGGACGTTAGGGGTCCTGGGCATTCTCGGTCTATTATGGAGCGGGACCGGGGCACTCTCTGCAATCGGACATGCTATTAACAAAGCCTGGGATATACCAAGAGAGATTCAGTTTTACTGGAATATGCTACGGAATTTCGGATTAACCCTCGGATTGGGCCTTTTGCTTTTCTTTTCACTGGGATTCAGTGTTATTTTTACCCTGGTACCGATACAAAATATTCCCATAGTTGGATCAGCACTGGTTCAGACGGGGCTCCGGGTTATCTCTTTTATGCTCGCCTGGGTGATTTTCCTGGTTTTATTCAAAGTAATACCCAACACCAAAACCTGGTGGCGGCATATCTGGTTCGGCGCTCTGGTAACAGCAGTGCTCTTTGAGATCGGGCGATCACTTGCATTCTTGTACTTGACCGGTTTTTCGAATTACCAGATGGTGTACGGCGCGGTGGCTTCAGTAATTGTGCTTCTGGTATGGATATATTATTCAGCTATTATTGTCATAATTGGAGCTGAGCTGACTGCCGAGTACGGCAGAATGCGCCGGGGTGTAAGCCAGGGAATTCACGCCCATTCAATCGCCAATCCGGTCAAATCCTAGACTTTTTGTGCGTGTTTATTAATGGATTGTACTGATTATTTGGCATGAGTTCTTTCTGCCGACTTTTTTCACATTGCCTGTTTAATATTTTCGTCATATTTATCTGGCTACTTTACTGCCAGCAGCTATTTTCCCCTGGCAAACCGGGTCGGCGAACTCAGCCGTTAACTATTTCGCCGCCATTTGGGTGTAATACCTGGCCTGTCATGTATGAAGAATCCAGTTCAGAGGCCAGAAATACGTAACAGGGCGCCACTTCTTCCGGCTGACCGGCTCTCTGCATAGGCTCTTTGGCGCCAAATTTTTCAACATGCTCGGCCGGAAAACTCGACGGGATCAGCGGCGTCCAGATGGGCCCGGGAGCTACCCCATTAACGCGGATACCTTGGTCAGCCAGCGCCAGACCTAATGAGCGCGTGAATGATACTATGGCGCCTTTTGTACTGGCATAATCTATCAGGTACCGACTGCCTCGATAAGCAGTTACAGAAGTGGTGTTAATAATTACTGCGCCTTTGTTTAAATACTTCAATGCCGCTTGAGTCATGTAAAACATAGATAAAATATTGGTCCGGAAGGTCCTCAGCAACTGGCTGGCACTGATCTTTTCCAGCCTGTCCTGGGGATACTGCACAGCGGCATTATTTACCAGGATATCCAGCTTGCCCAATTTCCGAACTGTTGTTTCCACAGCCTGTTGGCAGAATTTCGGTTGCCCAACATCTCCGGCCAGGATCATGCACTGCCGCCCTTCTTTTTCCACCAGCGACCTGGTCTCAGCAGCATCCTGGTGTTCCTCATAGTAAACGATGGAGATATCAGCCCCTTCCCTGGCAAAAAGAATGGCTACCGCTCTGCCGATTCCACTATCGCCCCCGGTAATCAGGGCAACTTTATTGCGTAATTTGCCGCTTCCGGTGTATTCCAGTTTTTTCGATGCGGGTTTTGGTTCCATTCGGGATTCAATACCCGGCTGGCGCTCCTGATGTTGAGGTTTAAACTGCTGCAATGGAGTATCCTCCCCGGCAAACCCGGTTAAAAAGATGGTTTTGCATCTTTTACCTGTGGCGTGCCGCTTGTGCTTTGCGGATATTTTCTCTTCGAGCTTTTTGCTGCGCCGGGGTCGGTTTTGCACTTTCAGGAATATTTCGGCGAGGATGACCCTCGAAGATATCACCTTCTATATGCCGGACCGGACCGTAAGTGTCCAGAATGTCCCGGGCTTCACCGGTATCAGCCACCAGTTTGCCGCTTTCAATATGGGCGTCCTGCTTGCTGATAAGCCAGACCTGATCATCCCAGGAGCCACTGGTTCGTTTACCCGCTAATCTCTGGATATGTCCCGGTTCACCCACATCATGATACCTGAATGTCTCAAACTCTTCTTTAGGACGAATTACAATGCGGAAATATTCACCGCCTCCGGTTTCACCTGGTTTTCCCCTCTCTCTACCTTCCGGCTGAGAGCGAGAGCGTTCACTTGAACTCATTGATGACCATCTCTCCTGCGCTTTCTTAATATTTTCCCTGGCCGTTTCTTTCTGCTTTTCCGTAGCCATCTCCCAACACCTCTTTGGTGGAATGATAAATCTATTCTACTTTCCAGGTTTTACATTGACATCTCTAAATCCATGCATTGCTTTTTAGGTATTTTTGCGAAAATATACCAGACGTTTGTCAGGACCAGGTACATCCAACAAGGTTGCTGAGAATCTAAAAGCTGAAAGGTTTTCATCGAGACCGTTTGGCCGGGATTAATGGTCTCTATCTTCCAGTTTTTTCTTCGTTGCTGTATAAACTTAATTAGGAAATAGCTTATGGGAACCGTCGTCACCCGGCTGCCC
>JAQULX010000247.1 GCA_028718465.1 Dehalococcoidales bacterium
GGAAATGAGGCTTTATCATTAGGCGCTCTGGCCGCCGGATGTAAATTTGTCGCTGCTTATCCCATGACCCCGACCACTCCCATTCTTGAGTATATGATGGAAACAGGCCAGAACTATGGTGTGGCTGTAGTCCAGCCCGAAGATGAGATAGCGGCGATCAATATGGTGGTAGGGGCCGGCTTTGCCGGGGTCAGGACCATGACGGCTACTTCAGGCAGCGGGTATGCCCTTATGGTTGAAGGGGTCGGACTGGCGGGCATCACCGAAACGCCGGTTGTGATCGTGCTCGGTCAGAGGCCCGGTCCGGCTGTCGGACTGCCTACCCGTACCGAGCAGGGAGAGCTCCTGTTAGCCATCCGGACCGGTACCGGGGAATTCCCCAGGGCAGTGCTGGCGCCGGCAAATCCCGAAGACGCCTTTAATTTGACCGTTAAGGCTTTTAACCTCGCCGAGAAATATCAAATCCCCGTGATAATTCTTACCGATACTCATCTATCGAACTGCTATACGGATACGGCTAAATTCGACCTGTCGCAGGTAAAAATCGATCGGGGACAGCTTCTTTCAGATGAGGAAGCTGCCCGGTTGACTGATTACATGCGGCACCGGATCACGGAGTCCGGAATCTCTCCGCGGGCTTTGCCGGGGCAGGGCCCGGCGCTGGTGGTCACGGACTCGGATGAACATGATGAGGCCGGTCATCTGACGGAAAGTGCGGATATACGCACCCGGCAGATGGCCAAGCGGCTGCGTAAATATGATGGGATCAGACAGGACATCGGCCGGCCCAGATTCCACGAGATGCCGGATGCCCGATTGACGCTGATTGGCTGGGGAAGCACTTACGGGGCCATTAAAGAGGCATCTGAGATGTTGAAAGGCTCCGGAGTGCCGAACAATGTTTTACAGATAACCGAAATCTGGCCGTTCCCTGTCGATTTCGTTTCGGAAGCTTTGCGGAAAACCGGCGCCAATGTGGTTGTAGAAAGTAATGCCACCGGCCAGTTGGCCTACCTGATCAGGGCTGAGACCGGCTGTGAGGTTAGCGCCAGGATAAATAAATGGGACGGCCGGCCTATCTCCTCTCAATACATCCTGGATGAGTTGAAAAAGGGGGTGATTTAAGATGGTTGAAGCCAAAACTCAACCGGCTCTAAATATTCAGGACTATAATTCTACGGTGGAAAATGCCTGGTGCCCCGGATGCGGCAACTTCGGCATTCTGCGGGCGGTTAAAAAAGCCCTGGTAGGACTGAATCTGAAGCCTCACCAGGTCTTGTTTGTTTCCGGTATCGGGCAGGCCGGCAAATTTCCCCATTACCTGAAATGCAATCATCTCAATGAGCTGCATGGACGGACTTTACCGGCCGCAGCCGCTGCCAAAATCGTTAATCCGGAATTGACGGTCATCGCTGTCGGCGGTGACGGTGATGGCTACGGCGAAGGTGGAAATCACTTTCTCGCCGCTATGCAGCGTAATGTTAATATCACTTATCTGGTCCATAATAACGGGGTGTACGGTTTGACCAAAGGTCAAACTTCACCAACCAGCAACAGCGGGTTTGTGACCAAGACCACCCCCACCGGCGCCCTGGACCCTCTCAATCCGCTGGCGCTGGCCATTGCCATGAATACCGGTTTTGTCGCCCGCAGCTATTCCGCCGATACCGAACACCTGGTTAAAATGATCACCATGGCGGTCCGGCATAAAGGATTCGCCCTGGTGGATATTTTTCAACCCTGCGTGACTTATAATCGCGTCAATACTTATCAGTTTTATCAGAATCATCTTTATAAGCTGGATGATGACAGCACGTACAATCCTTCGGACAGGACGGCGGCTTTTCAAAAATCCCTGGAATGGGGTGACCGGATTCCGATCGGCCTGTTTTACAGGGCCGAGAGACCGGTTTTTGATGAAAATCTCAAGGCAACCAGTGGAGGCCCTCTGGTCAAACAGAAACTGGACCCGCTGCAATTTCAACAGTTGGTGGATGAATATGCTTAACCGGTTGTCACTATGAATGGAAAATTATTTGCATTGCTTCACGGGTGAGGCCTTTGAAGTTAAAGGGGAGGAAAGAGGGGAATGGCGACAAAAGTTGGTATCAATGGTTTCGGCAGAATCGGCCGGCAGGTGCTGCGTATCGCTCAGGAACGGCACAAAGATGATTTGGAAATAGTGGTGTTAAATGATCTCACGGATACCAGGACCAATGCCCACCTGTTCAAATATGACAGCAGCTACGGGAAGTATTCCGGTACTGTTGAGACCGCCGAAGATGCCATTATAGTTGATGGTAAAAAAATTAAAGTAATTGCCGAACGCGATCCGGCTAAAATACCCTGGAGAGACTATGGAGCGGAAGTTGTTATAGAGTCAACCGGGCTTTTCACGGACCCGGCTAAGGCCCAGGCCCATTTTCAGGGAGGGGCTAAAAAAGTCATCATCTCGGCCCCCGCCAAAGGAGATGTTCTGACGGTTGTGATGGGAGTCAATGAGAAGGACTACGATCCGAAAAAACACCATATCATTTCCAATGCCTCCTGCACCACCAACTGCATCGCCCCGGTCGTAAAAATACTGCATGATAATTTCGGTATTACGCGCGGTCTGATGACTACGGCCCATTCTTATACTAACGATCAGCGCCTTCTGGACCAGCAGCACAAGGACCTGCGCCGGGCCAGGTCTGCGGCTATTAATATTGTTCCCACCAGTACGGGGGCTGCCAGAGTGGTAGGAGTCGTAATTCCCGAGCTGAAGGGTAAACTGAACGGTATTGCTCTGCGGGTTCCTACCCCTACGGTTTCCATTTGTGATTTCGTGGCGGACTTGAAGCAGAAGGTTACCGCTGTTGAAATAAACCAGGTCTTCAAAGTAGCGGCCGAAGGTGAATACAAGGGAATTATGGAGTTTTGTGAAGAACCTCTGGTCAGCGTGGATTTCAAAGGCAATCCGGCAAGCGCCATTTTTGATGCTGAAAGCACTATGGTTATTGATGGGAACATGGTAAAGGTGTTAGCATGGTATGATAACGAATGGGGCTATAGCTGCCGGCTGGTCGACCTGACGGCATATATTATCAGCCGGGGGCTGTAAGCGCAGAGCTCTGGTAAAAGTCGTTATTCCATATCGATTCAATTCTATATACGGTTAGGATGATTGTCCTGAAGCAGCATTATTTATATAATACGCCTGAAATATGTGCCGGTCTGCCATGCCTGGGGCCGATAAAAGATTGTCATGCTGGAAGCCTGTATTGGGCGCTCCGAAGAATCTCAGGGTGGGGTGGTTTCTCTTTCCTTAATCATTAATCAAAGGGCCATAAGCCAGGGCCGGCTGAACCCGGTCACCTTATCCACTTGCGCAGGCCGCGGGCGACCCCGCTCTGGCTTTGCTACAGGCGTAAGGTAAGTTAATCATTAATCATCATTCAGCCCCTTCCCCACAGAGTGCTGTGAAAGGAATGAGACGGTACGGTCATCAAAGTGAGAAAAGCCGGAATGGCTTTATGCAATAAGCAGCAGTAAAACGGAGGTAAGTTATGTCGAAACAGGGTGGAACGAAGACCGGTCCCCGGTTTACCAAGAAAACGGTCAGAGACATCGATGTTAAAAACAAGCGTGTTCTGGTAAGAGTCGATTATAATGTGCCGGTTGATAAGGCCGGCAATATTACTGATGACAGCCGTATTCGTGCCAGTTTGCCGACTATAAGGTATCTTCTGGACAATCAGGCCAAAATTATCCTCTGCTCCCATTTTGGGCGGCCCAAGGGGAAAGTAGTTGAGTCCATGCGCCTGGCGCCGGAAGCCCGGCGCCTTTCCGAGATACTGGGTAAACCGGTAGCTGCCTTAAATGATTGCATCGGCCCGGAGGTGGAAAACGCAGTCGCCGGAATGAAAGAAGGCGACATAATAATGCTGGAAAACCTGCGGTTTCATCCTGAAGAAGAGGCCAACGATCCCGGTTTTGCCGGATCTTTGGCCCGGCTGGCTGATATCTATGTGGATGATGCCTTTGGCGCCAGCCACCGGGCTCATGCGTCGGTGACCGGGGTGGCCTCGCATTTGCCCTCAGTGGCGGGATTTTTGATGGAGAAGGAGCTAAATTTTGTCGGTAGTCTGCTGGAGAATCCGGCGCTGCCTTTTGTCTCCGTGATGGGTGGTGCCAAGGTCAGCGACAAGCTGGGAGTTATTAGAAATATCCTGGACAAGGTAAATGTCCTTCTGATCGGCGGAGGAATGGCCGCCAACTTTCTCAAGGCTCAGGGATATGATGTTGGAGGCTCCAGCCTGGAACTGGACAGGATAGATTATACCGGGGAGATGCTGCGGAAAGCGGAGTCGGTTGGAGTGCGCCTCCTGCTGCCGACTGATGTGATAGTCAGTGAGAAGCTGGAAGAAGGCGCCCCGCACAAGGTGGTATCTATCCGGGATATTCCTGCTAACTGGCTGATCGCCGATATCGGGCCTGAGACCATCCGTACGTTTGTCCGGGAAATTAACCGTGGTAAAACCATATTCTGGAACGGACCGATGGGAGTTTTCGAAATCAAAGCCTTTGCTCCTGGAACGCGGAGTATAGCTGAGGCCATGGCGGAGAGCAAGGCGACTACCGTGGTAGGTGGAGGCTCAACCGCTGAATCGGTGGAAACGATGGGACTGGCATCTAGAATGAGCCATGTCTCAACCGGAGGCGGCGCCTCCCTGGAGCTCCTCGAAGGGCTGGAGTTGCCGGGAGTTGCGGTCTTGCAGGATAAAACAATAAGTTAACCGGTATGGTTTTCTTTACCCGGATAAAGGTATAATTATGGTGACTGGCAGACTTTATCCGGGTTAATTGTTTTCGCTTCTGATCAAAACTGAAAAGACGGTTTGCCGATTATTCGGAGTAGGGTATATGCTGCAAAGAACGCATTGGAACCAGAGGACCAAAATCGTTTGTACACTCGGGCCTGGAGTCGATAAGCCGGCGATGATAGAACGGCTTATTAGGGCGGGGATGAATGTTGCCCGGATCAACCGTTCGCACAGCACCATGGAAGAGCATGCCGGGTATGTCAGGATGGTGCGCCGGATAGCCGGAAGGTTGGGCAGCAATGTAGCGGTCCTGATGGACCTGCCCGGCCCCAAGTACCGCACCGGCGAAATGAAGGATAAATCTGCGGTACTTAAAAAAGGGACCAGAGTTACTCTTACCAATCGCCCTGTCCAGGGAGACCGGGACGTCATCCCGAT
>JAQULX010000248.1 GCA_028718465.1 Dehalococcoidales bacterium
GTCTGTGATGAATTCAATGCCGCCCGATTCATCGGTCCGGTAGACCGTCGATTCTTTTAAGTTTTGCAGGACCTGTATATCCGGATGACCGTAGGAGTTATCTCGACCGACGGATATAACGGCTATTTGAGGCTGGACTACCGAAAGAAAAGCGGAGGATGTGGAGGTTGTTGAGCCGTGGTGGGCAACTTTAAGTACCGTACAGCTTAGATCGGCCCGCTGCCTTATGAGATTGGCCTCAGCTTCATGTCCTGTGTCAGCCGTAAACAGGAAACTGACCTTATCCAGGGACAAACGCAGGACCAGGCCGGCATCATCGATATCAATTTCAGCGTTTTCTGACACCGCCTCCGGCGGACCGAGGACTTCCAGTACGCCCCCGTTTCCCAGTTCGACGTACTGGCCGGCTGAAGCTGTTGTATGAGCGATATTTTTGCTTTCGATCAGATAAAGCCATTCGCGGTATTCGGGAGTATTTGCATCGAGGCCGGGAGATAATACCCGGTCGACCCTGTACCGCCGTAAAACCTCGATCAGGCCGTTCAGGTGGTCCTGATGCGGATGGGTCAGAATCATCAGGTCTATGTTCCTGTCCCAGAAAGGCATTTTTTCGCTTAAGCCCAGGCAGACAGCCTGCGGGCCGGGTCCTCCGTCAATCAGGATGCTCTGGTTCCCGCAGCGGATCAAAATAGAGTCCCCTTGCCCGACATCAAAAAAGCTCACGTGAAGGTCGCGGTCAGGCATCGTGGCAGCCGCGAAAGAAGTCAGAAAAGCCGGCAGCAGGAGTGGAATGATCAGTAACTTTTTGGGCGTTCGGTCGATTAGACCGGCTGCTCCGGCTGCACCGGAATTAATACTCGTGAAGAGTGGTGGAAGCCACTTTTTAAGGGATTTGTAATTTGTTTTCACCAGTACCGCCAGGGCCAAAAGGAAGTAATAAGCCCAGATAAAATGGCTGCTGATATGCCCGGTATTGACCGCAGCCAGCGGAAGCGCGGCAAAGGCTTTTACCATCCATAGCATGTAGGAAAGAAAGATCCAGGCGATCCAGCCGGTAATCTGGGCCGCGGACTGGCTGAATAACCCTGTTACGGCAGTAAACGATCCCAGAATGATAATGAAGGATAAAGCCGGCGCGATAAGCAGCGTGGAGATGGGCCCTGCAATCGAAAAAATGCCGAAATTATAGGCGATAACCGGCCAGACGGCGATGATGGCGCCCAGGGTTATGCTGATGCTTCCCGTAATTACGGAAACCATCCCGGAGATAGGCCTGTCCTCACCGAGCCTGGTGTCGATCGCTTCCCGGATTGGGTCCTGGAGCGCAGGGGCGATATATATCAGGCCTATCATCGCCAGGAAGCTCAACTGGAACGAGATGCTCCAGAGGATTTGGGGAGAGATTCCCACCATTAGTGCAGCGCTGAATGCCAGGGCCGGCGCTGCCAGTCTCTGCCTGCCCAGGAGTTCGGCGAATAAAAACATACTGGCCATGATGGCGCTGCGGACAACCGGCGACTGGAAGCCGGTAATCACCGCGTAAAACCATACCGTAATCAAGGCCAGCCAGACGTAGAGGTAATAACGCCGCCCGAAAATCCGGAGCCCCAGCATGACCATGATGCCGGCGATAATACTTAGATTGATTCCGGAGATAGCCAGCAGATGAGCGGTGCCCGTTATTGACAGGTCCGTCTTCAGAGAATCGGGGATGTTGGCCCTGATTCCGAGTACGATACCCTGGGCCAGAGAAGCCTGGGGTTCGGGGAGGGCTTTCGCAATGGATTGCGATAAATCTTCTCTGAAAGAATATATCCATGCCAGCGGCTTTATACCCATTCCCTGACCCGATAATTCTATTTTCGGGTAGACCATGGTGGAAAAGATGCCCTCGCGGGCCAGATAGGCCTGATAGTCAAAATCTTCGAATATGGGAGGGTCTTTCAGCTCTCCGGTGACCAGTAAAATATCCCCATAGCGGTATTCGGGATAGCGGGGTGCAAAGATGAGGACTGTACCTTGAATTTCCTGCGGCGTTGAATCGATTATCAGTTTTCTGGCAGACAGCTCGATATGGGTAGTATTTTCTCTGAATTCCGGCTGGGATTCGACTACGCCCTCGATAGTGACCTGGCCTTGATTATTGAACGCTGCCAGGGGAGTTTCCTCAGGGATTGTGGAAGGATAATAAGCTGCGGCGGCGAAAAGTGCTACCGGACATAATGTTGCTGCCGCCAGCAGCCGGAGGCGCTTCCTGGTAACCAGCAACAAGGCTAATGGCGCCAGTCCGCTCAGTGCCGGCATCCAGTGCAGATCGAATAGCGACCCTAGAAATATGCCCAGTACCCAGGCGCAGCAGATAGAAACAAGTATCATAAGGCCTCTTGCGGAGATGCTTCGCCCGCTTTAGCGGTCTCCGTGTTATTCCACAACAGTAATAAAAGGCTTTATCGAATTGAAAGTGGACTCGCTTATCCCGGGGACCCGGTTCAGGTCTTCAATGCTGGAGAAGGGGCCGTTTTGCTGGCGGTAATCGATGATAGCTTGGGCCCGGACTTCGCCGATGCCCGGAAGAGCTTGCAGCAGCCAGCTTTCAGCGCGGTTTATATTGATTTTTTGCGGGAGTACTCCATCTTCTTTTTGCGGGATAATGAGCCGGACACGGGTATAGTCTGCCTCGTTAACTGCTCCCCCGCTGGCCTGGATCAGGCCGCCGATGTCGTCACCAGCCTGAAAGGAATAAGGCCCCGGATTCGCGACCGCTCCCTCAATGTAAACTCGCCCTTGCACTGCGGGCGCAGCGCGGTCCAGGATCTCGATCTGTTTCCCGCGGTCATAGCGCATCCAGATGACCAGGCTGCTGCTGATGACAATAACGATTAATAGACCTGTAACCAGAAGCCAGAACCAGCTCAGCTTGTCGGAAGTCATAGCTGTCTCCAGGTTGAGTATAACTATCTAAGTCGCCTGAAATATCTGCTAGTCTGTTATACTGAAATCCGTGCTCTACACGGAATCCGGTCTCCCTTCTCCCCCTCCCTTGACACTGAATCGATATCCGGTTCTGTTCAATCAGGGTCGACAGCGCCCACCCCCTGGCCGTCATTCAGGTTTGGCAGAGCCCAACCCCTTGTCCGCCATTCCGAACCCAACCCCTCTCCCGTCATTCCATGCCCCGCCCCTTGGACGTCATTGCGAGGCTCCTGAACCTCCTCCGAAGCAATCTAAGGGCCTTGAAGTCAGCCTGAGGTCGGGAATCCCTCTTAAACGTTAATACCTTGTCATGCTGGAATCCTGCACTGGGCGCTCCGAAGCATCTCAGAGCGGGGCGGCCCCTTTCTCGTCATTCTGGATTGGATTCCGAAATCCATCCGGTCTCCTTCTCCCCTTCCTTAATCCTTAATCTTAAACCCTGATTCTGCCCCCCTACGGAGCAGGGCAGGGCTGAATTAATCCGGCTGGTTGTTCTAACTTTTCACCGGCCTCTTAAGGCGATCTTTAGCTGGTCTTCGATATCTGTGGGAGTCAGGGCAATTACCTGGTCTCCGACTTCAATTACTGTGTTCGGCGTAACCATCTGCGGTCTCTGCTCACGGCGGATAATCAGAATTAGAATGCTTCCTGGAGGAAGCGAAATGTCTTTTACCTCTTTCCCTACGCTGCTGGAGTCTGCCGGGATTTTAACTTCCACCAGTTCCAGGCCGCGGTCTTTAATCGTCAGCAAATGAGTCAGGATATGGGTGGGCACTTCCTGTTGAATGTGCTCCATGATGACATTGGTGCTGCTGACAGTGACATCGACCCCCAGCATGCTGAAAAGAGTTTCATTCTTGGGATTATTGCTGCGTGCGATAGTACGGGGTACCTTGAATTTGTGTTTGGCCACCTGGCAGGCGACCAGGTTATCTTCATCATCTCCGGTTACCGCTATTAACATGTCCGCCCTGGCAACACCGGCCTCAGCCTGAGTGGCGGCCTCGCAGCCGTCTCCCAGGAGGCAGATACTTCCCAGTTCATTGGTAATAAATTCGGTCCGGCTTCTGTCTTTTTCAATGACCAGTATTTCATGGTCTTCAGTCAGAAGAGCTTTTGCGAGGTGATATCCAACTCTACCCCCGCCTACAACAATAATATACATTTTCTAACCTCGCGGTTCCCCCAGCAGGTCATCTTGCAGCATCAGGGCAAAGATGATAGTAGGGCTGAACGCTTCCAGTCCTAGATCGCTGTATAGCTCTCGCCGTAATGGGTCATAAATCCGCAGGAGCACCCTGGGGACATTGAATATATGTTTGGCAATCTGGGCCGCCATTATATTACGGTTATCACCCTGGGTAACCGCTACAAAGGCGTCCATTCCTTTTATACCGGCTTTCACAAGGGTCTCATCACTGGTGCCGTCACCGACCAGGGCGGTCCCTCCAAAATTCGGAGGCAGCCGGCGAAAGCTGTATTCATCAATATCCAGGATCGTAATCTGGTGACCTGCATTATCCAGTAATGAGGCTAAATAGGCGCCGGTCCGGCCGCAACCCATGATCAATACTTTCATCCGTCTAACCTGCTATCGTTTGTACTGGGAATATAACATCACCTGGCAGGGCGCGTTCTTCAATACGTATGGTATAATGCTGCCTATGTTAAACTGCCCGAAGCGCAGTTGATATCTGATCCCCATTAATATTAAATCAATTTTTCTGTCAACAGCCTCATCGATGATAGTAGGCGCTACATCACGTGCCTGAAGGAGGTCCGTTTCCAGTTCGTAGTCTTCGGATTCGGCTATTACCGCCATGCGGTCAAGAAGTTCTTCCGCTCGCCTGGTTTCAGATTCAATCTCAGCTTCCAGGGGAAGGGAACGCTTGACGGTAATGACATACATGGCGAAAAGCTTGCTTTTATCTCTCCGGGCGATCCAGCAGGCCATGCGCATCGTTTCTTCATCAGCTTCAGTGCCGGTCACCGGTACCAGTATGCGGTGGAATACAGGTCGATTTTTTTGCTCACTCATAATAGATAAAATGTTTTCAGAGTTAAGGTATTATAAACTTATTGAGCTAACTAATCAATATGTCCCCGGCTATACCTTAAATTTATTTTCCATCTATTCGAGTCCTACGTCTATATACATAATACAGCAATAGACCGACAGCCATCCAGACGAAACCCACCTGGCGGCTGTAAGATTGGGTGATAACGATTATAATCCAGATAGCGATTGTAGCCAGCAACC
>JAQULX010000249.1 GCA_028718465.1 Dehalococcoidales bacterium
ATCAGCCTTACCGAAACTTAAAGAGTGGCCGACCGTACCGGAAGAAGTACTGATCCCAAGAGGGGAATCTTTCCCGGATATCTCCAGGCCGATTTTTCCGCTGAGGACAGAATTCCCGGCATATATGCCGATAGTGCGGTCTTTCAAGCTGCGGAGATAGATATCTCCGCCGTTTTCGATAATTATCTCCGGTGAAAAATGAGATAGTTCTTCGCCGACGAAGTGAGCGATGGCGCCGGCCACAGCGGCCATAGGCCCTACCGATGCTTTTTCCGCGGCCTCCGCCATTGCCTGAATGATCAAAGGGTCCCCGGCTTTGACGGGGAATGGCTCCAGGGTGGTGAGGAAGAGGGGGTGGAAAGCGATATATTTTTTTATGATCGAGCGGTATTTGAGAATGGACTTGCGGGCTTTGCCGGCCAGGTTGGTTCCGGCGCTGATACAGCAGTCCGTCTCTTCGACGATAACGTTGAAAGTGACGAGGTCCTTATTCTTAACCCAGTGCCGGTATGTCCGAGGCTGGTACATAATCAAAACCCGAGACCGAAACTAAAAATCAACGGCCTGTTAGAAGTGGAGTTCCATAGCCCTGGGCGGACAGGCCTTGATGCAAAGCCCGCAGGCTACACATCTGGCGTCATTAAAGCGGACAACCAGGGTCTCGGGTTCGTATGTAAAGGCACCCGCAGGACAGATAGTGATGCAGGCCCCGCAAGAGGTGCACCGCTCTTCATTGCGGGTGACATCCTGGCTGAGCGACTGGATTTTTACTCCTCTGTCAATCAGGTACTGCACGCCCTGGTCGTAGTGTTTCTGATCGCCTTTGAGCTCAACAACCATCAGTCCCTCCGCCTCGGGGGTGATGGAAGCCTTGAGGATATTGAACACCAGATCATAGTCCTTGGTAAGGTGGTAGAGTATCGGCTCGTCCACCATGCGTTTGGGAAAATGCAGGACTACTTTTTTGGCCACAATTTTTTTATTGACCTTTTCATTATCCGCCATATTTCTTCAATTTCCATATATCCGGCATCGGGCAAAAACACCGGCTACTAAAAACTCTATTATTACTCCCTGATCGGCCGCTCATTCAACGGCTTAAAAGCAATGCCTGAATCGACTCCGGGCAATGGTGCTACCGGCTCGGTAAGAAGGAAACGGCCGCTTTTGATCCACTCTTTGAGGGTACCGGCAATTTCCAGCGCCCGCGGGTAGCTGGAAAGAGAAGCCGTGGGTACCTCTTTCCCGCCGATTTTAATCTTCCCGCTCCTCAATTCGGCATAGCTGACTTCTCCCACTACATCCGGCTCGCGGTTGGGATAAGCTCCCGAGTAATCGATTACCGCAGCCATGATCTCAGCATCTGTAATAGTGGTGTATTTCAGGATTTCTTCATTCAAGATAGGGATGGGCACTCCGATCCCCACAGTCAAAGAGACCCCGTAACCCAGCATACTGGCACCCACCAGGTAGCGCGGATTCATCTGTTTTAAGTCACCGATCACGCACAGCGTGGCGGCCCCGCCTCTGGGCGCACCGCTTTCAGAGCGAGGAGTGCCGGGATTATACTGGGTGCCCGGCCAGGCCACATAACCGGTCCCCCCACCCAGGAAAATGCGGGTACCGATGCCGATGGTTTTATAATAGGGGTCCTTCATGAGCGGAGACAACTGTCCGGCGCAGGAATAGCCGGCGCTGCCCAAATTGGGCTTCAGAACACCCATATAGGTGTAAATGGTTTTATTGGAAAGGTTGACTGCTACATTGTAGTTCTGGTAGGCGTTGCGCATATTGAAAAGTACCGCTTCATTAAGGTCTTTGATATTGATCCAGGTTTCCAGCTTCCTGCGGGGGTAGCAGTCCGTACCGTAAGCGCTGGCGACCAGGCGAACGTCATGCCCGGCTACCAGTTCCTCGATAACATGGCCGCCTCCATAATTGAAGTCGCCGGGGTGGTTACGGTTGCGGGGATCATCGTCCGGCAGGGCGTTGGCCCCGATAAACAGGTCCGCAGCCGCAAAAGCAGGATATGCCGGGACGTCATTGAGATAGGCCTTGCCTCCTCCCAGTTTGATACGCGGCTTGGCATGACCGATATTGAAATAAGCGCCGGAAGAACACATGGGGCCGAAGGTGCCTGTGGTCACCACGTCTACCTTTTCGGCTGCCCTGGAAATGCCTTCCTGTTTGGCGATTTCTATTATCTCGGCTGCAGTAACTACTACTGCCTGCCCTTTTTGGATCTTCTCATTGATTTCTTTGATTGTTTTTGGCATTTTCTTGACCTGATAATAGTCTGATGCTTATGGATTGTCAACTACACGCACAGTACCGACCGGTCTGGCGGAACTGCGGCGTTTGTCATCCGCCGTTCCTTTTAATAGCTCCAGCCGGACAGACCTGCGAGCAAACCCCGCAGCCGTCGCACTGGGAGATATCGATAGCTGTCCGGCCATTCTCAATAATCAGCGCCGGGCAGCCCAGTGAATTCAGACAGAGCTTGCAGTTGGTGCAGGTATCCGCCTCGATATGATAGGGAACAGTTTTTTCACCGCGCTGTCTCCGGTCTCTCTGGGCCAGGATACCGCAGAGACCGCGCATGACAATGACTGCCGGACCGTCGAAGCGGACCGCTTTTTCCAGTACATCCACGGCTTTCTTGATATCGAAAGGATTGACCACCTCAACAAATTTGACGTTGCAGGCCCGGGCGATGTCCTCAGGCCTGATAGCGGACTCGTTATTACCCGGAGTGCCCGGATGCGGCTGGAAGCCGGTCATGGCGGTGGCTGAGTTGTCCAGGACTACCAGGGTAACTTTAGTCTTGTTAAAAACAGCGTTTATCAGGGGCGGGATTCCCGAATGGAAGAAGGTCGAGTCACCCAGGTGACCGATGACCGGCCCGCTTTGCCCTCTGGCGACCCCGTTGGCAACGCCGAAACCGGCGCCCATGCAGCAGTTGGTATCATATGAATTCAACGGCGGATTGAAACCAAGGCTGTAGCAGCCGATATCGCCGGTGAGGACCTTTTCTCCCAGATCCTTTTTGACCTTGCGGGAGGCCATGTTAATGGAGTAGAAAGAAGCCCGGTGCGGGCAGCCAGCACACAGGGTGGGAGGCCTGGAAGGCAGCAGCCCGGAAGTCTCTTCCGTCCGCCTGTCCAGGCCGGCGAAGTCGACCGGCATCCGGCCGCCTGTGATACTGGTGATTGACTCTGCTACTTTACGGGTGGAAAGCTCGTTGGCGATGGGGACAACATCCTTGCCGTGAATTTTAACTTTGATACCAGCGTCCTGAGCGATCACCTTAACATGGTTTTCAACAAAAGGCTCCAGCTCTTCGATGACCAGGACTTCCGGAACAGCTTGCAGAAGCCGGCGGACTTTATTTTCCGGCAGAGGAAACGGGGTACCGATTTTGAGCAAGGAAACCTTATCCGCCAGTCCTAACCAGATCAGGGCTTCCATGACATAACTATAAGAGATGCCGCTGGCGATGATGCCCAGTTTGGCGCTGTCTACGAGCTGCAACTGGTTGTAAGGCAGGCTGTCGACAAGATCTTTGATCTTCTTAAATTTTTCAAGCAGTACGGACCGGTTTTTCCTGGCAAAGGCTGGAAGACAGATAAAACGCGGGTCTTTCTTAAATTCACCGGCAGGCCGGCGCCCGGTCAGTTCTCCCAGCTTAACATCTCCCCGTGAATGGCCCAGCCGGGTAACCGACCGCAGCATAAAAAGCTGGCCGAACTGTTCGGAAAGGCTGAAGGCATCCACCATCATGTCCTTGGCTTCCTGGGGGGAGGAAGGCTCCAATATGGGTAGATAAGCCTGCTCGGAGATGAAACGGTTGTCCTGCTCATTCTGGGAACTCCAGATGCCCGGATCATCGGCATTTACCAGTACCATCCCGCCGACAGCCCCCATATAGGTAGCTGACATCAGGGGATCGTGGGCCACATTCAGTCCCACCATCTTCATGGCTGTCATCGACCGTACACCGGATATGGAAGCGCCAAGGGCTACCTCGAAAGCAACCTTTTCATTGACCGACCATTCGGCATAAAAATTCATTTCTCCGGACATATTGATGAGGGTCTCGCTGATTTCACTGGAAGGCGTTCCGGGATAGGCAGCGAAAACCTGGACTCCAGCTTCAAGCGCTCCCCGGGCGATAGCTTCATTGCCAAGCATGAAGAGAATTTTACCGGGGGCATTCGAAGTAAGAGTGAGTTTTTCCGTTGACTGCATGTTGTCCTCCAAATTTGTAGCTTCCTCATTTTATCAGCTTCTATGCTCGTACTGCAAAAAGAAGCCTTTGCCTGTTTGCCTGTCTGCATGAAATATCGTAACGACGTGGGCTCGGGGAGAGGACGGAACTACGATTAAAGATTAATGAAGGGGAGAGGTGGCCGCCTCCCCCTGATGCTTCGCCTGCCTCGGCAACCTCCTGCATGACAGGATTGAGTGAGATTCTACGGTCTGGCCGGATATAAGACCGGTCAGGCCTCCGAAATGACAGGAAGCGGCCGGCTGCCTCGGGGGGCAGCGGACCATTCCAGTTTTATATTTTATAGACCCAGCACCGGAGAGAAATACCCGGGCCAGGGCCTCATGCTTCAACCCAGGCGTCGAAACGCAGGCCGGAGGCCGGATCATACTCCCTCTGGAAGGATTCCGGATAGAGCTTTTGCCACTCCTCCATTTGCTCCATGCTCACTTTCTCTACCTCTACCAGATAGCCGCTGGTAGCCTGTCCGCTGCAATGCCGCGAAATGAGACCATCCGGAGCGATGGTATTAATGGCTCCGCCCCGGTCCAGCTTTCCCGGGATGATATAGTCCACACGAGCGCCGTGGTCCACATAGGCAACGCCGGGACGGACCCTCTCCCAGACTCGCGCGCCGCAAAGCACAGAGCCTCGCTCATTATAGATCCTGACTATATCCCCATCCCGGAGGCCTCTTTTTTCAGCGTCTACCGGATGAATCCAGCAAGGCTCATAAAGGTAGCCGTCCCAGCCTTTGACCTTGCAGGTAGGCGCTTCGCGGGTCCAGGAAATGTCATCACACTGGGCATGCACGCGCCAGCGGCCATGGTTCGACATGAGCAGCAGGGAGAACATCTTGGCACGAGAGCCGCTCAGTCTCTCGTCGTGCATTTCGGACTTTTCGATCCACTGCGGATAAGGCGGTCTCTCTTTATCATCCGGGAAATGTTTGGCCAGTCT
>JAQULX010000250.1 GCA_028718465.1 Dehalococcoidales bacterium
TAAGAAACAAGTCAGTTCACTGCTTATTTCTAGGGAAGGTTGGCGATCTGATGCGCCACTACTGTCAAATGGTGGTTAATACCTGCTCGAAGCCATGTTTCGGTACTTCCTGTTCCTTTGATTGACGGGCTTCTTATGTATGCAGTGAAGTGTTTGGCTTTATCTGCAATGTATTTATCACCATAGCTAAAACCTTCTCCGTAAAATCGGTTATCGTTTACTAATAGTGCAGCGTTAGCTAAATACTTGTCGTATTTCTGCTTTTGTCCCTTCATTATTAACCACTCATCTTCCAGCGTGTATTTAATACTCGTAGTGGGCGGGAAGAATTGCGTAATATCCTGGTAAATTGGGTACTGTATCGTATAATCCGAGAACGTGGGTTTTCTTCGTAGTTCTTTGCTGATGGTTAAATTCTTCCAGTTTTGCCAGCCGATGCGCGGTTTTAAATTTTCTTCATCAATATAACATTGGGACAAATTTTCAGGGAAGGAACCACCTGCAAAAATGAAGCTACGCCATTTTGACACGTCGGGAAGAGTTTGGCATAAATTCAAATATCTCTTATATTTATTCGAATTCTCCCCAGTTTCTTTAATGTCTACCATTAAGTCAATGTCTATCTCTTTCAAACCTGAATTCGACATTATTTCAGTAATAGATCTATTCAGTTTGTTGGGGTCCGAAAAGTCAGGACATATCAATCTCAAGCATATCCCGCTTCCGTGATCTCTCGCTATTGAGTAAGCCACTGTTTTAATTGCTGGGTCGTCGTCTAGATGAATAACCGGGATGAAAACACCACCTAACAGGTAACCATTTCTTGAAATCAAGTCAAGGCTTTTAGCCTTAAGTGGAGTTGTGAATAATAAGCTAACGTCGATAAAAATAGGGGTTATGCCCCATGCTGCAATAATCTTTCCTGGAATTTCTGGCAAATGTTCTTCAAATTTCTGAACAATTTCTTCAAGTGCATCTTCAGGATCATAATTGGACATCACAAATTGGATTAACGGAGTGATATATTTCTTATGCTCCTTTGATAACACTGTCAAGGCGCCTTGTTCAGCACGCTTCCATTTTAATATTGGTACGTAATGCTTTGAATCAACCATTTTTATTAATTCCACCTTTCCTTGGGGAAATACTGCCTGACTTTGGCTTCGTTGACAATCTTATTCAAGTACATATACTTCTTTCCTTTGTATCTTATCTGCCCAGCAATGATAGCAACATTTACTCCAAGTTCGTTTGCAAGACTTTTTGCTGCCATAGATGAAGGAATTAATCTAGCAGGGCTTACTTCCCATTTAGCTTTTGGTAGAAGAGCTTCCTCAGCCATTTCATCGGCCTCGCGTTCTTTATCATCTAAGTTAATTGCCTTTATTCCTTCTATTTCATCGAAAAAAAGACAGATATTCTGATTGAAATGTAACGTGATATGTGCAAGTTCATGCATTAAAGTAAACCAAAAGTTATCTAACCGATCATATCGGAGAGTAATTCCGATAACCGGGTTATCCTTGTTAATCAAAATTGCTGCTCCATCAAGATATGTTTTAGGGAAATGAGGCTCAATAACCAAAATAATTCCGTTCTCTTTCAGGTACTCCTGAGCTAATATCGGACCATTTTCCTCTTTACTTTTTACTGCAAGTTCTTGCATGAAACTGAGAGTGATAACGCCTTGTTTATATTTGTGAGGTGTTTGTATTCTCTGGGCTTTTTTAAAAACTTGAGTGGCCCATGCACTAAGAGCATGTTTGTCTGTAAGCGGTGATGCTCTGTAGTGGGATTTACGAAGCATTCCTACAAATTTTAATTCATTACCCACAGGTGAAAAGAAATTTCGCAACAATGCACTCTTGCTATTTCTTTTGAGTGAGTCGCTACCGAAATAACCTCGTTTTTCCATCTCTGTTAAAAGACGATTATTCCACGTCTCATACTCTGGCTCCGCGCTAAATTCTGGTTTTTGTAGAAGCACTTTTGCTGGAATTCCGAGTCCTTCAGACAATGCCCTTACCATATCAAGAGTCATCTGGCGTTTACCTGAAAGAATTTCTGATACTCTACTTCTACTTCCAATGTACGGAATCAAATCAGCGGCTTTAAGATTAGCCTGCTCCATTCTAAATTTTATTGCTTCAATTGGGTCAGGAAGTATCTCTGGAAATACCCTGGCTTCGTAATCTTGGATAAGAATACTAAGGAGACTCAGTTGTTCGCCTTCCACAGAATCCGGTTGTGGATCAAGAGTAATTAGATCCTCAGCCATTTTGAGAGCTTCCTTATAGTCTTGTTCAGTTTTTATAACTTTAATTTTGTTCATATTTATCTAACCCAATTTCCAATTCTCATATTCCTTATGTGTGCCAATATTTTTAATTAGAACTATCCCATTCTTGTAACTAATCTGTGTCCATAACCTATACTTGTTTCCACAAATATCGAAAATTACTTGCTGATTCCCCAAAATGCTTGCCTTGGGATACCTGTACTTAAGTTCATACGGGGCTTTCCAGTTCGCCCCTTCAACTTCTGCCAACCAAGAGCCACTTTGTGATCGAGCATCAGCATGTTTTTCTATAAAATCATACAGTAATTGTTTTCCGAGTAATTTCATGATTTGTCTTGTAGTTACTTATATTTAGTTCCCATATTGGGAATAATATACCAAGTAACTTGTAATGTCAAGGGATTATCCGGGATGTATTTACACAAGAGCAAGATATAAAAATTGGAGATGGAAATTATGATTGTGAACCCAGCCAAGAAAGACTATTGAAAAGAATTACCACAGCGGATTGTAAATCCTCTCGATAAACAATTTCGGACGCACGCCAAGTTCGGCTAGACGCTTCTTTTCTTGGTCCTTAATGTAAGCCCGCGTAATCATTCTTGCCAATATTCTGAGACCATCATCACGTGCTCTGTTCTGGGCTTAATTCAGGAGATGGATTAATATGTTCCGGTCTTTGGCTTGTATCGTTCTCATCAGGCTTCATTTTATTCGTTTTCCTTCGACATTTGACAATATCGTATTGCGTTTAACCCAGCAATTTGTCGAACGAGAGACAGCCTACTTTATCTCCACCAAAAAGGGACAATACCTAGAACCCCTCCATCAGGGAGAGTATTTTCCGTGGCCTCTGGTTTAGGATATTACGCCAATATATGCTACTATTTTCCTAATAGCAGATTACGAAGGTAAATGGAATGCCTTCAACAGACCAAGAGTTAAGATGCATCAGCTTTGCCTGTAAATGCCTTGGGGAACAATACGGAGGCAACTGGACTATCCAGGAAAACCTGGATGACCACAGCCTACCGGAGCCAACCCCAGAGGTGATTGTCGGCAATGGCGTGATTACGGCTGCGGTCGAAGTAAAGCGGATTATAGACTTCGCTTCTCGGGATTACATTGCATATCTTCGTAACAATGAAAGAGTCCTTACGCCATCTTGCGGTGGTTCTTACTATCTCTGTCCGGCGCTCGGGTTCAGCCTTCCAATGTCTTCCAGACTGCAACGACTCGTCAAAAAGGAGATAGGTCGGGTCGCCCCGGCCCTTAGTCCAGGTCAGAAGGGAGCTATCCGAATCCCGCGACAAGGCCACATCTCCCTGATTTCTTCGTCTGGCCCACCGTTCATAAGCTGCCTGCATGGTTGCCCGTACTCTGACCTGATGAGCCGCATCAGGGAAAGAATCTCAGGAGAATTCATGCTTATTGATGAGGCTTTAGAGCACTCTTTCATTACGCAGGAGTGCAAAGATGCCTTTGAGGAAGCCGTAGTTGCCGCATGTAATAGGAGTCTCGAAGGCGATACTGGCGACTTCAATTGGGACGAGGAGTGGGAGCTTGTCAGAACTGCCAACGATGATGGCTCTCACGGCAGCGTTTGGGTACTCGCTACTACTGGCGCACATTCTATGCAGGCATCAGTCGAGCAGTGTGTCCATGCTGCCCTCGATAACGCCGTTCGGAAGTTCAGGAGAACGCCTCCCTGGGCGAAGATACAGGTTATCGTGTTGGAGGCCTCGTCAATGGCCCCGGCGAGTCTGGCAGCCAGTGCGGTCAAGACCTTCCAGTCGCAGGATAAAGGACTTATCAACCACTTCCTCATTGTCGAAGGCGAGGACGTCAAAGAAGCCAGCGCCATCGTGGCTTCCTTGGAGCTGGAAGCCGCTGCAGAACAGCAACGCCAGCAGACGCATATTCTCGAATCACCCGTATCAGAAGCGCGAGTGCAGAGATTCGAGGACGACTACCTGAAAGGGCGGCGAGAGATAGGGGCGACCGAGAAGGTATTCAGGTACTATGGCGCATTCCAACACAAGACTATGCCCAACCGCCTGGCAAGCTTCGGCTTCAATACACTGGTCAACAAGGGCCCATTCGTTGACGGCTCCAACTGGCTTGACCTGCGAGGGTGGGAGTTCGCCGTAGTGGAAGAGCGCTATCTGCTCAATAAGCTGCACGACGGTCTTGTAGAGTCCATCAACCATACCGGCCAAACAATGCCTGGCACAGTTGCCGCACAGCCAGAGAGAATCCTCGACGCTGCCAAGAGGATGGCTGACTTGTTGGGCGAACGTCGCAAAAGCCTGATAGTGATAGCCGCCCATCTGGACATTGACGCCATTGTCTCGCTCGAAAAGGCGCTAACTACCCCAAGGTGGGAACTTGCCAATGAACTCAGAACAAATCGGATTTTAGGCAAGTACGAGGACTGCCCTGTACTTCACCTAAACGACCAGGATTCGAGGAGCCTCTACATTGTAGACATACCGTTGTTTGCGTCTCTCATTCAATATGACCCTTTGGTGGATTTGCAGGTATCGGAAATAGACGAGGTAACCGCAAAGCGGATGCTGGACGACAATCCCGACTTCAAATTAGATGTGGGCACCCTTATTTCTATGGTTCATCTTGTCCTATACCAGTCTTATGTGATTCAGATTCATGACCGAGAAGCAGTTTGGGCTGCCAAGTTCTCAATTTGATGGGAGTGTCGGCCGTCAAACCTTCATTATTCCATAGAAAAAACCAGCCGAAAGGTTCTTGCTTTCGTACCGTATGCTCTACCAATCGCTAAAAAGCACTCTATTTCAAAGCTAAATCGCTTGTTTTAGAGAGCTTATTTTTTAGTTTTGCTAACATTTTGCAAACCAAAATAAGCTAAAATTGTGATCTAACAACAGGT
>JAQULX010000251.1 GCA_028718465.1 Dehalococcoidales bacterium
CACCCTCGCCAGCATTTTTACAGAGTTGGCCCGGGCCTATCCGGAGTTCCGCAAGCTGATTTTCGATCCGGACAAGGGACAGTTGAGCGATCAGGTCCTGGTTATTTTCAATGACAGACTGCTACAGCTTAAAGACCTCAAAGAGACCACGACCAGCCCCCGAGACCGCATAGTCATCTCCCCCATACTGGCCGGCGGGTAAACGACGCTGCCTTTGCCGCCTGATGTAATTCGAGAGCCTGATTTACCCTCACCATCCCGGGATTCTTCGCTCCACCGCGTTCCGCTTCAGCCTGGCAATATATCCGTAATTAAGTATAGGGGCGGGTTTGAGACCCGTCCGCCAAAAGGCTGGAATTTACATCTGGCCTGACTTATAATCAGGAATAATGAATACCCCCTCCCTGGAAGAAGCTTATCCTCGGCGCCGTAATATCAGACTACCCGGCTACGATTATACCGGGCAGGGAGCCTATTTCATCACCATTTGTACTTGTGACCACCAAAACCTTTTCGGGCATATCAGCCAGGATAAAATGTGCTTGAATCCTTGCGGGGAAAGCGTGGATTCAGTCTGGAAAGGCCTCCCTCTGCACTATCCTGAGGTGAAGAACGATGTCTTTATAATTATGCCCAATCATGTCCATGGGATCATAATTATTCAGGAGGCGAGGCGGGCGGGTCCGAGACCCGCCCCTACCCAAAACCATCCGCTGGCGGAAATAGTCCGTGCCTTTAAATCTTACTCCACCCGTAGAATAAATGAACATCGACACTCCCAGGGCAGATCGGTCTGGCAGCGCGGCTATTATGAACATGTTATCCGAAGTGAAAAAGAACTTGCCGCAATCGGGGAATATATTCTGTGCAATGCGGCCAAATGGGAAACCGACAGGGAAAACCCGCATAGCTTGAGAAAAGCTCCTCGCCCGTCAGGATAAGCGTAGGGGCGGGTCTCGGACCCGCCCGCCAAAACCATCATTCCCCTGCCCATCGCAGGCTTCCAGCATGGCAGGAGGGAAGAGGGCTGGATTCCGGAAACCAGACCGCAATGGGACCCAGGGGATAAGAGCCCCCGGCGGGCTCCAGTACGGCAAGCCTGAAATTCGGTATTAACCAGTTAGCATAACTTATGCTATTATGTATTATAGCCTGGAGCCAAGCTGATGAAATACGATTTCGGACAGGAATGCTGCCGCAAAAATACCGACAGCATCAAATGGGACTGCTTGCAGCCTATATTCGGTCGGGAGGATATAATTCCGATGTGGGTGGCCGATATGGACTTCCCGGTAGCCCAGCCGATCGTGGATGCGCTGACCAGACGGGCACAGCACCCCTTCTATGGGTACACCCAGGCAGGTCCCACAGTTATCGAGGCTGTTGTAGAGAGGATGCGGCGGAAGTTCAACTGGGAAATTCAGCCTGAATGGATAGTATTTACCCCTGGAGTGGTCCCGGCTCTCCACGCCGCGGTCAGGACACTATCTCATCCCGGAGACGAAATCATCATACAGCAGCCGGTGTATTACCCCTTTTTTTCGGCGGTTACTTCCGCCGGGTGCCAGATCGCCAATAACGGTCTCAAGCTGATAAACGGACGCTACGAAATAGACTTTAAGGACCTGGCTGAAAAGTTTCTTCCCCGGGACGGGATGCATCCTGCTCCCAGCCGGGTGAAGGCGATTATTCTCTGCAATCCGCAAAATCCGGTCGGCCGAATATGGGAACAGGAAGAACTGATCAGGCTGGGAGAGATAGTGATACGCCATGGGGCGGTGGTCATTTCAGATGAGATACACTGCGAAATCCTTTTCCGGGGCTACCGGCATACCCCCTTCGCTTCAATTTCAGAGGAGTTTGCCCAGAACTGCATTGTCTGCATGTCTCCCAGCAAGACCTTCAGCCTGGCCGGCCTGGAGGTCTCTTCCATTATCATTCCCAATGAAAAAATCCGGGAAGAGTTTAATAACATCAAGGCCGGAATCCTTCCCTGGCCTAACCTGTTCGGCTATACAGCCCTTGAAGCGGCCTACCGCTACGGAGATGAGTGGCTGGAACAGGCCCTGGGCTACTTGCAGGGCAACCTGGATTTTATGATCGACTATTTCAAAAGAAGAATCTCCCGGATACAGGTTATTCACCCGCAGGGGACTTACCTGGTCTGGCTGGACTGCCGCAGCCTGGGATTGAATGACCTGGACCTGAGAAATTTTATGCGGCAAAAAGCGAGGGTGGGCCTGGATGACGGTTATCTCTTTGGAGCCGGTGGAAGCGGGTTTCAGAGAATGAACATTGCCTGCCCCCGCCCGACCCTTGAAGAGGCCCTGAAAAGGATCGAAGCGGCGGTGAACAATCTTTAAGGGCCTGATCTAAGGAAAGCATCCAAGCTGACAGGAACGTATTTTAATTTGAATCCGATTGCAGGTTTCCCCGATTTCTTCAGGACTCACTTTGAACTCCCGGGCAATCTGGAAGGCCGCCGCACAGGGCAATTTCCCCTCTACAAGGGAATCCCTGATCTTTTTCTCTAATTCGCTTTGCATAACTGTTTACCTCTGCCGGGTTATTTTCGGATATGTTACCGGTTTATTTACGCTAATTCTAGCATTTTTCAATGGCGGCATAATAGTCTGAATTAGCGATTTCCGGCTACTCTGGCGAAGACAGGATGTCTTCAGGGCTGTCAATCATTATGGTCCGCCGGTAAGAAGATCCCTTAATGAGGGATTCAGTGTTCGCGAGCGGCGAGTACGCGTCAAATAACAGCGGTTGGTTTGCCGATCAGACTTCTACGCTCTTCCTTAGCATTCGCGCGGGGTTTCCTGCCATGGTGGCGCCTGCCGGAACGTCCCGGGTAACGACTGCACCCGAGCCGATTACCGCATTTTCACCAACAGTGACACCGGGCAGAATAGTGGAATTAGCGCCGATGCGGGCGCCCTTCTTGATGGTGGGACCGATCAGCCGGGCGCCGGCCTGCATGTATTTATCATTGGTAGTGACGGAACAGGGCCCCATGAACACCCCATCCTCCAGGGTGGTGTTGGTGGTGACATAAACGCCGGTTTGAATGCTGACGTCATTACCGATCCGGCAGTTATTCTCGATCACGGAGTTGGTACCCACCAGAACGCCGTCGCCGATCCGGGTATTTTCCCGGATAAGGATATTATGCCCGGTGCGGAAGTTACGGCCGATCCTGGCGCCTGAATAGATGATGCTGCCGGAGCGGATAACCGCATTATCCCCGATGCTGAGTTCACCATCTGCCTGATGGCCGAGGACGATGTTGTCGCCCAGGTCCGCATTTTCCCCGAAAATTACCTTGCCGTATTCGGTTATATTCTTTGACATTTATAATCCTTTGATTACCTCCACGATCTTATTTAAATCGGACCGGGTCAGGCCGGGGTGAACGGGCAGGGAAAGCACCTGCCTGGTAACAGCCTCCGTTACCGGCAAATCCTCTTGATAGCCCAGGGCTTTAAAGGAGGGCTGCCGGTGGATGGGAGTCGGGTAGTAGATAATGGTGGCGATCCCATTCTCCAGCAATTTCTGTTGAAGTTCGTCCCGGGAATATTTGTAATCTTCCGTAACCCTGATTGTATATTGATGGAAGACATGGTTGCGGCAGGAAGCGATAAAGGGTGGAATGAGCCCTTTGACCTGGCTGATATGATCGGTCAGTACCTTGGCGTTGCTGATGCGGACGGCATTAACCTCGTCCAGCTTCTTGAGATGGCAGACCCCCATCGCCGCGGCGATATCCGTCATACGAAAATTATAGCCCAGGATATCATGGACATACCGGCGGCTCTGACCATGCTGGCGGACCAGGTGGGCTTTACGTAATATCTCTTCATCATCGGTAGTGATCATGCCGCCTTCACCGGTGGTCATGTTTTTGGTAGGGTAGAAAGAAAAGCACCCGATGCCGAAAGACCCCACTTTCTTCTTTTTATATTCCGCTCCGTGGGCCTGACAGGCATCCTCGATTAAAATCAAATTGTTTTTCCGGCAAAGGGCGATGATCTCATCCATATCGCAGGCCTGGCCGTAAAGGTCCACGATGATTACCGCTCTGGTCCGGGGAGTGATTTTCTCTTCGATGGAGCGGGGGGTGATATTAAAGGTATTCGCATCGATATCGGCGAAGACCGGTCTAGCGCCCACGAAAAGACAGCAGTTGGCAGTGGCAATGAAACTGAAGGAAGTGGTGATGACTTCATCACCGGGACCGATGCCGGCCGCCATGAGAGCGGCATGAAGGGCCGCAGTCCCGCTGTTGACGGCAATACCGTATTTTACTCCGATATAGGCTGCAAAAGCTTTTTCGAATTCCTCTACTCTCGGCCCCTGGGCAATTTGACCGGACTTAACGGTATCCAGGATTGCTCTGGTACATTCATCGTCAATTCGCACACTCGACATTTGTATCATTTCTTATCTCCTCCAGGCGTCTTGAATGCTTGAGTTAAAGGGCTAATCTCAAGTACTAATTTGGATTATAATATAAAAATTACCTTTTCCATTGGGCGGTTGGCTATAAAGAACAGGTGGCAAAATACTACCGGCATTGCTGTTTTTGCTTAATATGAACGCGGAACCGGCGGCATCCCGGCTTTGTTTTAAAGAAAAAAAAGGTCTGAGCGCCTTAAATACGGGCTGCCTTCGAGTATATAATAATTAATAAAGGGTTAATCTAACTTTTGCAGGATAGGTAGTGCTTTTCCAGCGTGTCCGGAGAAATGAAAATCGGTTAGAGTATGTTTAACTTTTGCCTTACTCCTGCTAAAATGGGGGTATTATGCAGCTATTTGGTACATCAGGAATTCGCCGTTTGGTTGATCTGGGCCTGGTCAACCTCGCATTTCAGGTAGGGCTGGCGACGGGCGCTATTTATGGCAATGTAGTTACCGGGCGGGATACACGGACTTCCGGCAGCGTCCTGCTTCACGCCGTTACCGCCGGAGTTCTGGCATCCGGTTCCCGCTGTCATAATGCAGGGATTATTCCCACACCAACTCTGGCTTATATTACCCGCGAGTTTGCGGCCGGAATCATGATAACCGCGTCTCACAATCCTCCGCAGTATAACGGGCTGAAAATGCTGAATCCGGACGGCTCAGCGTTTGCGGCTGAGCAGCAGAAACAGATTGAAGATATTGTGGACAGCGCGGAGCCGGTAAAGGTCGCC
>JAQULX010000252.1 GCA_028718465.1 Dehalococcoidales bacterium
AAAACTGAGTGACGTAACTGTTTATTATGAAACCGCCAAGGCAGTAGAAAACATTTCCATGACCGTAGGTGATGGGGCTGTAGTAAGCGTGATTGGAGCTAACGGCGCAGGTAAAAGCACCATTCTGAAAGCAATTTCCGGGTTGGTGTCCTTGCGTTCTGGCCGGATAGAATTTATCGGTAAGTCGATTAACCATCTTCCGATTCACCAAATTGTAGACCTGGGTATCGCTTACGTCCCTGAGGGGAAAAAGCTCTTTCCTTACATGACCGTCATAGAGAATATCAGGTTGGGAGCATATCTAAGAAAAGATAAATCTGAAATAGCTGCCGATTTGGAGCATGTGTTCAATTTATTCCCACGGCTCAGGGAGAGAATTAATCAGAAAGCGGGCAGTTTGAGCGGTGGGGAACAGCAAATGTTAGCAATCGGACGGGCTTTGATGTCTCGGCCCAAACTATTAATGATGGATGAGCCTTCATTAGGATTGGCGCCAATAGTTATCGATCTCCTCGCGGATGTTATCAACAATATCAATAAAAGCGGGATCAGTATTCTATTGGTGGAGCAGAATGCCAACCTGGTGGCGAAAGTTGCCCAAAACTGCTACGTAATTGAAACCGGGTCTGTGGTATTGGAAGGAGACATCAAGAAGCTGATGTGTGATGATTCAGTACGCCGGGCTTTTCTGGGGTAAATATACCTGATTACAGATAATGTCGATAAGTGAATTAAATGTAAAGGAGGGTCGCATGAAAAAGGTTCTGGTTTTAATCGGTGCTTTCTTACTGATACTTGCCCTGGTATTGTCTACTCTTTTAACTGCCTGCGGACCATCTGCCTCACCTGCGCCAGCCACTTCAGCTGCGCCGGCGCCAGGCACAAGTCAGCCTGCCGCTCCGCAAACTCAGGCTGCTGCGCCAAAATCTATTGAGCTCACATTTGCCCATATGTTCCCACCTCAATCTCCCGAAGGGCAGGTGGCCGATAAGTGGGGAGCGAAAATCAAGGAGGATAGCAAAGGTCTGCTGACAGTTCGGGTTTTTCCGGTCGGAACGCTGATTGCAGCTCCCGAGATATCCAATGGCGTTCTAAAAGGCGCCGCTGATATCGGTATGGGTTTTCCTTATGTCCCGGAGGGATTTGAGCTTAGCTCGAGTATGCCCTTTATTCTCACAGCGCCAACTATTGACATTGCCACTAAAGTATACAATGATTTGTGGAAACAATTCCCGGATGCAATGGCGAATGAGTGGAAAAATTACAAGGTATTGTGGATGACGCCGGCTGCGCTTCAGACTCTATGGACTGCCGAAAGAAAATTCCAGACACTGGATGACATGAAGGGCTTACAGTTAAGAGTCCCGTCCAAGGAAATGGGCTCTGTTATAACTGCTCTGGGATCAACTCCGACTTTCATGTCCGTTGCCGACTTGGTAGTGGCCCTGGATAAGGGCACTGTGGATGGCTGCATCAACATGCATACCGCTATTCAATCCAACAAGCTCACCTCCTTGAAGTATGCCTTGAAGTTACCAGGTATGAGCTGCGGAGTTGCAACGCCTTTGTTTGCGATCATGAACAAAGACTCTTATGCCAAGCTGAGCCCTGACCTCCAGAAAGTTATCGATAACAGTCTGGACTGGGCCGGACAGCTGCAAATAGATACCTGGACTGCTAACCAAACAAATGCCGAGAAATGGTTTACCGATCAGGGTGGTGAGTTTATCACTATCTCTGCGGAAGAGGAAGCTAAATTTGCTGCCATTTATGGCCAGTCTAAAACCCAGGCTGCTCAAGCCCTGGATGCCAGAGGACTTCCGGCTTCAGCAATCACACAGTATATTGATGAACGGATACAATTCTACCTTAAGTAGGCGCTTAAAGTCGGTGAAAGCCGCTATTTCCAGCTTATGAGAGGAGGAAGCGGTATATGGCATTTTATTCAAGGCTAAATCAGTGGCTGAATGGAGCCCCGACTGTAGTCGGGGCTGTTGCCACGCTAAGTCGCTGGTTGAATAGAGTTCTGATTGTAATCGGGGCTGTTGCCATGTTGTCCATGATGTTGATTGTAGTTGGCAACAGCCTCGGTCGGGCAATATTTAAAACGCCAATCTTCGGGACTATCGAGGATGTTGGTTTGGCGGGTGTGGTGCTTATAGCCGTGGCTATAGGCCTGGCTGAGAGGGAACGTGTCAATATTGTCATCCGGGCTTTGTTCGAGCATCTTCCCCGGCGGGTCCAGTTAGCTTGCCAGATTTTTACTTTCCTTTTGAGCCTTGTGGCAGTTGGATACCTGTTTTATTCTGTCCTGGGGTCCGGTCTGGAGTCGTTGGAAAAAGATGAACATACTATTGTTACGCAGGTTCCGATGGCTCCATTCAGGATCTTCTGGGCTTTTGGTATTTTAGTTCTCTGGTTATTTCTGGCCCGGCATTTAGTGGAAACCATAATTAAAATTGCGGTGAGAAAAAATGAGTAGTCCTATCACTACAGGAATTATTGGTATGGTAGTTCTACTCTGCTTGATGGCAGGTGGAATGCCTATTGGCTTTGGTATGCTTCTGATCGGTTTTACCGGGTTTGCATATCTGGTTAAATTTAGTGGTGCAACTCATATTCTGGCTACTGTCCCTTACAACCTTATAAGCAACTATGATTATAGTGTGCTGCCTTTGTTTTTGCTTATGGCCGGGATTTGTCTTCACAGCGGCCTGGCGAAAAGCCTTTTTAGTCTGGTTTATACCTGGATAGGTCGTCTGCATGGTGGATTAGCGGTGGCAACCATCGGAGCCTGCGCTATGTTTGCAGCCGCCAGTGCCTCGAGTCTCGCTACTGCTGTCACTATCGGGATAGTAGCCATACCTGAGATGCGAAGCTATAAATATGACAGTGCGCTGGCTACCGGCTGTGTAGCTGCCGGAGGTGCCTTGGGCATACTTATACCACCCAGCGGAATCCTTATCCTGTATGGAATCATCACAGAACAGTCGATTTCCGAGCTCTTCATTGCCGGGATTATACCGGGAGTGATACTGGCTTCATTGTTCATGATAATGATATACATCAGAGCTCGCCTGAACCCGATGTTGGCGCCTCAGGGTCCTAAAACCAGTTTTCAAACCAAAATGGCCGCCTTGGGCCGGTCTTTTGAAATGATCCTCCTGCTTCTTCTTGTCATTGTAGGCCTGATTATAGGCTGGTTTACCCCTACCGAGGCAGGAGCTATTGGTGCTCTTGGAGCGATCTTGCTGTCTTTGGTCAGAAGGCGGTTAACCTGGGATGGATTTAGAAAATCACTGTATGATAGCTTGCGTGATACCGGATTGATATTCACAATCATACTTGGGGCCTTTGTCTTTAACGCCTTTCTGGCTGTGAGCACTATTCCCATGGAAGTTGCTAGCTGGGTCGGCAATCTGGGCCTCCCGCCCATAGTAATCATGATAATAATCATTTTTGTATACATACTGCTTGGTTGCTTCGTTGAGACCTTATCCATGGTACTTCTGACTATCCCCATCTTCTTTCCTGTAGCCACTTCGCTGGGATTTGACCCTGTTTGGTTTGGGATAGTTATCGTAATGGTATGTGAGATTGGTATGATTACTCCTCCGGTGGGAGTCAATGTATTTGTTATTCATGGTATATCCAAGAATGTGCCAATACAGACTGTTTTCAAGGGAATCATGCCCTTTTTGCTGGTAGAGATTGCTTTTATAGCTTTGCTTCTCTTTTTTCCCCAGATAGCATTGTTCCTCCCCAATATGGGAAAATAGTCGGCAAATTTCCGGTTTATTCAAAAAACGACCCTTCACGGAGGATCAAATGACTTACTATGATCTGGTAATAGTTGGCGCCGGTCCCGCCGGCGCGGCGGCTGCTAAAGCTGCGGCTGAGAGAGGTGTGAAGACGGTTCTGATAGAGAATCAGTTCAAAAGCAAAGTTGATGTATATCCCTTTAACGGGTGTTCGGACGCCGAGATAGAGGAAAGATTGCTGGAAATGATTGCCAGAGGTCAGTTTAAAGTTCCATCTTAAACTGACCTGCCAGTGTAATTATTTTAGACCTTCGAAGTTGCTGTGAATAGTATGGCGCATGGAATGATAAAGTCTACTTTTCTTAAGAGGAGGACTTGTTGTGGATCTGAAATTTAAAGACAGGATAGCGCTGGTAACCGGAGTTGGCAGCCAGATAGGGTATGGTAAATGCATTGCCTTAACTCTGGCCAAAGAAGGGTGTGATATTATCGCTGCCGATATCGACCTGGAAGGAGCCCAAAAAACGGCTCGGGATATAGAAGCCCTGGGTCGCCATACCCTGGTTGTGCAAGTCGATGTCACAAAAAGAGACCAGGTTGATGAAATGGTCAAAAAGGCGCTGGAGAAATTCGGCAGGATAGACATACTGGTCAATAATGCCGGCGTCGGCAGTGAGGAAAAGCCTTTTCTTGAAAAGACCAGGGCGGACTGGGATAAAGACATCCAGGTCAATCTTTATGGTCAGATGAATGTTGCCCAGTCAGTACTGCCCCATATGATAGAGCGCCATTATGGACGGATCGTGACTGTTGCTGGTGGAACGGGCTTTCCTTTGATCTCGACCTACGGTGCAGCCAAGGCCGGCATCATAGCTGTAACCCAATCCCTGGCCAAGGAAGTGACCTCTATGGGCGTGGTTATAAATGCAGTTGTCCCTGGATTGGCTCTGACCGGTCTGATAAAAGCAGCCCCGCCTGAATTCATCGAGTCTTTTAGGCAGTCGTCACAATTCAAAAGATTTTGTACGCCTGAGGATTTGGCTCCGGTAGTAGCGTTCCTGGCCTCCGATGTCTGTAGCTATATGGCAGGGCAGACTATCTATCTGGGAGGGTCTTAGACTTCAGTAGCGGGTCCTTTAAGACTTGTTTATACGGGGCGGTCGTATTATTCACATGAACTGGATTTCATAGTCTTTTTAAGCCGGATATCGCCGGGGGCTTTCGGACCGCTGCCGGCGATATCCGGTAATGACGATTACGTTATCTTCTATTCTATTAATTTCTTGGCTGTACTGGTAAAAGCCGGGAGTGCTTTTTTCCAGTCGGCCACGATGCCGAAGTGGGCCACTTTAAAGATATTGGCTTCCGGGTCTTTATTGATGGCAATAATTGTTTTCGCCCCCGAACAGCCTGACAGGTGCTGGCTGG
>JAQULX010000253.1 GCA_028718465.1 Dehalococcoidales bacterium
CGAGAAGCAGTTTTCATTTAGCTCGTACTTACCCTCTACGGGTTCAAGTAATTCCACTATCTTAGCCGGGGCGATCAACCAAAGGGTTAATTCATCAATATATTGCTTAAAACTCGCAGGAGATTGACTCATTATTTTAAGAGCATTATTGCCCTCACCGATGATTTTATTTATAAATGATTCGGGGACAGCGAACAGGTCACCCTTTTTCGTTGACTCTTTATTCACCGACTCCATCATCTGGTGAAAGAGGGTATTGAATCCCATTAATTGATTGTAAAATTCAGAAGCCATCTTAATCCTTTAATTACAGTCCATATTTAACTTCATCTTGCATTGAAGGTCTAACCTAAGTTGCTTTATCTCAGCGTGGAGCACCCTGATCTCCTTTACTAAGTGACAATGCTGACATACTTGTTCTCTTAATTGATGATTTTCAGGGGACAGCAACTCTAAATTAGCCCGTTTATTATCTCCACGATCTTTATTTTTATGATGAACATGCTCTGATTGAAGAAGTGGTCTACCAATCATTTCAGACATGATATACCTGTGTTCCGGTATATATCCCCTGGCATTTGCATTAGGGTGACCGGGTTTCCAGAGTAAAACATATCCTGTCTTTGTAACAACCCTACCGCCCTTCCAAGAGTTCGAACGCCTGCCCTTCAATGGATTCTTACGACGACCCCTAGAAAAAGATATGTTGGCAGATTCGCTACGGCTTTTTAAAGGTATCTTCATTTTTACTAAGCGTGAATGGACTCCCGATGGGCAGCATCCTTTTATTTCGCCTATTTCTGTAGCTGTCATATTTTGTTTGATATAAAGTTCTTCTAAATCCGACCAGTCGTGTAATTGTTTATGTTTGGCCAACTTTTGAGCTTCTGAGGCACTCCTTGTATTTATACCTGCCCTCTTTAAATAATCATATACTGAGCGTTTTGGACAATGCTTAATTGCTGCTATCTTTAAGGCAGATAATTTTTGATTCACATAAAGCTCTTCCAAATCATCCCATTTGTATTTCAAAGGTAAGGTCATATTATTTATCCAATATAAATTTTAATATTTCGATTGGTTCTTGAACGTCTCCGCCCTTCCCGATCTGTAAAGCGAGACCACAGGAATCCCCTACATCCTTCACGTTTGACCGATAATCATCGAGAAAGATACTTGAGCATGGACAAACTCCCATTGAGTGCGTCAATTTTCTAAAAACGATTCCTTTATTTTCATAGCTGTCAGCCACCTCTACAAAACGGTCCAGCAATCCAAATTCTTTCAGTATCCTTTTAACCGTGCCCGGGGAATTCAGCGAAATAATGCTCGACTTTATTCCACGCTTGTCCAACTCGTCCAGGGTCTGGCGAAATGAAGGAAAGAGCTTGATCGTATTCCGCACATTCTCCGGGGCCTCCGGCTCCGGCTTGGGTTTAGCTTTCTGGCTGGCCGCTGCCGATAAAAGGAACTTCTTATCTTCGGTAGACATTCCGTATATCAGTTCATCGGCTATGCCTAGCACGGTTTCGCTCTCCTGTTTAAGTTCGGGAGCCAGATCATACTCCCACAGGCTCTTTTCATGTTTGCCGTTTCCCAGTTCGACCACCGTATCGTCGTCGATCTTCTTCAGTTTTCCCGTTACATTGGCTGCTGTTCCGTTCAGGTCCCATATTGTATTGTCGGCGTCAAAGAACACGTGCTCTATCTGGCGCGGCTTACAGCGTTCCGGGTTCTCCTGGCAGATGGTCTTGGGTGGAACATAGGTATAGGTTGAGGCTGGCGGTAGCGCAAGCTGGCCACCTGTTCCTTTTAACCTGGCTTGTTCCTGCTGCATCCAGACATCCGGGCTTAAATTACCTTCAGGTGACATCAAATAATAATCATTATTCATCTCGAAGGCCACCCGGCCACCCGACAGGTATTCAGTTATCCGCGCAAGTTTCCCCAGCTTGGCAAACTCCTCTTCCTGGCGCTTGGTGAGCTTCCCGGAAGCGCCGTATCCACCAGAGGATTCTTTGGCTTTTATCTTTTTAGGTTGCTTTATTTTTTCTTTAAACTCAACATCATACGTCATGCCCGATGGGGCGATCTCGTAACGTTTACCTTTTACTTCTACTTTTAGACTGCCATCCGAATATTGTTGTAATATCTTATATTTACCGCCCATCATCTTCAGAGTATTCTCTTGCTTTTCGTTCATTTTAAAGACTAAGGATGGCGGTTTTTGTTTATCATACTTTAAAACCACTTCTTCTTTTTGATTTAATATATTTCCATTAGTCAATATATACCAAGTATTATTACCATTTTTAACTGTTAATCTACCCATTATGTTTTGTGATGCTATCTGCCATCTATCACCTAACAACTTTAAGGATGCTTCTTGCTCAGGTGTTAATTTATATTCAGGCTGCTGAACAGCGGCAGTTTGAGACTTCAAGGAATTATATTTGATCTCTCTCCCTAATATATCAGTGATTTCACCAGATGTTTCTATCCAAATATCATCCACGCCATCAGATACCCTTAACAGCCCTTTATTTGCTTGAGAACTTACCTTCCACTTTGGTCCTAGCTGGTCAAGAACGTATTGCTGCTCAGGGGTAAGCGTATATTGGGGCTTCCTGTAAGTCTTACGTGCTAGTTCTTCATCAGCCTTTTTTCTTAAATCGGCCATCTTGGCTTTAATATCTTCAATATCAGCCATCAATTTCCTCTAGCTGTCTCTTGATCTCTTTTTTAGCTTGCTTCCGCCGGGCCACTTTGGAGTTCTCTTTAGCTTCTGAGCGGTATCCGTAATAGCCACCCCCATTCTTCGCTCCGGCATGATCGGGCTTCATTTTGCTGTCAAAGGCCATTTATTCAATTATCTCCAAATTTAAACATCATTTGATTATCATCTAAAGCCTTTTCAAGTAACTTAACTTTAGATTCAAGAGTTCTGATTCTCTGCTGTAATAAAGGTATGACCCTTCTATGTTTCTTATCAGGCATAGCCTCTAAGTTTTCTGGCCTATTATCATCTGTTACCCCGTTTAAGTGATGAACTTCCCATCCTTTAGGAACTAATTGATTATGTACCTCCTCCCAAATAAGAACATGTTCACGGACATAGCCCTTATTAGCTTTAGGATGTTCAGGTTTGTATATTAATATATACCCGTCATGAGCCGTCTTTCTACCACCTTTAAATCTTGGATTATCCTTACCAAAAACCCTACGTCTCATTTGTGGGTTCTTAGCAATTGTTAATCTTAGTTGTTCGCTTTTTGTACGTTGAACACCAGCCTCTTTAATATATTTTCTTACGGTACAAAAACAAACATTTAACCTTCTACCAACCTCTTTACTGTCTAATTTTTGGTTTACATATAAATCTATCATCTCAGATAAAAGGTATTCTTTTTTGTTATATTGAATACATCGTCCATTAACGATTGCTAACTTTCTTGCGTCTGAATTTGATCGAGTTACACCAGCGTCGCGCAAAAAATGGCTAATGCTTCCCTCGCTAATACCAACAATATCTCCAATCTCCCTTTGGGTAAGTTTTTCATTCAGATATAAAGATTTAATTTTATCTTTTACATCAGGAAACATTTTCAATGCTGTCATCCGATCTCCTCTGGTACAATAATTTTCTTACTTCTAATTTTGCCTGCTCTTTTGTGAGCGTCCCGTTTTCCACAGCCCGCGCCAGCTCAATAATAGGATTGAGATTATATCCCTGGGACTGTAGGTCTTTCAGTCTCGCCTCCATCCTTTCCACCTCCGCATTGTCCGGTACCGCCTCAACCTCTTCGACTTCTTCCTCTTCTGAATACCCGGCAGGTACATCAATGACTTCCACCCGGCTGGCCATATGCACCTTCTGGAACTGCGTCGCCAGCTCATTTGCTTGCGCGGCCACCTGCTCCAATTGAAGTGGGCTGGCTATCATCCCGATATTCTGTCTCAGAACCCGCACTTTCGGTACCAGCTCGCGGGCCATGTCCTGGTCCTGCTGCGGGGATTTTAGTATAGATTCCGGCGAAAGATCGACCCGCTCCATGATATTAATCTCGCGCTCGGCCAGGCTAATGCGCTTCACTGCCTCCGGGTGCATTATTCCGCCCTCGCGGGCAAACCGCAGGGCTTCATCCAGGGCACCGGCGGCAGTAATCAAATGAGACCGGGAACAATTAATGCAGGAGGTCGATACCTCTCTGCCATTCGGCCCGTAGTCCGGCTGGCTTTCCGGCTCGATGACCGCCAGCGCGCCGGGGGTTGAAATGGCTGTACTTGCGTCAGGAAATACCCGGTCAGTTGATATAGCTGTACTGAAGTTGGGCAGTACCCGGTCATAGGCATCAAGAGCTTCATGCAGAGCTTTATAATCGGTCTGGGGAGGCTTGGGGGGAGGAATGAATTGTAGCGCCAGGCCACCGATTTGAATCAAAGTACTGAGGATATTGCTCATACTTCACCTCTTGACAGCTTTTAACACAAGTCTATTCCAAAAAACGGACCGCTGTCAAGAGAGAACGGGGGTCAGGATTGGGTTCTCAGATTTGCATTGTTGACTGATTTATTTTCTCAGTTGGCGGTTCCATGTTCATAACGGTCTGAGCGAGCCTTTCAACAGCGATTTGGCAATACTTCTCATTTACCTCGATGCCTACCGCTTTGCGGCCCAGTTGTTTGGCGGCAATCAGAGTTGAACCTGAACCCATGAATGGATCACATATCGTTTCACATTTTCTATTGAGTTTTGTATCAGCCATGGTAATCGCCCATTTCAACACAGCAACAGGCTTCTGTGTCGGATGAAACCGCCTCTCTTTATCCTTCATGTTTTCCTGTAGCATTCCGTTCCACCGATAAACAATCCGGCGCAACGAGCCGGGGAGATTGGTCCAGGCCATCTCACAGTCGGAAAAATCATTTAGACCATTATCCTTATCCCATATCAGCCAGCAGGTATCCGACCTCAGCCCGTAATAGTTGCCGCCGAATACTATCGAGTGACTAGCTCTTGTAATGACCATATCGATAAGGTCATGGGGGACAAGCACATCCCAATCAAAATCTCCATAATTTGTCGTTTTAGCTAATTTTCCCCGGCTGGCTACCTTGAGATCGTTTTGCTTAAGGCCATAAGGAGGATCGGTCGCAATAAGATCGATCATGGTCAATTC
>JAQULX010000254.1 GCA_028718465.1 Dehalococcoidales bacterium
ACGGCGAAAAGATAGTGGGTTACAATCTCGCTTTCGTCATTGAAGAGTTACGGAAGCAGATTGTACGAGAACGGGACAGATTGGCAGAAAGTATTTTTAGAAAACTCGTAACCGATAAGGTTCTCTGGTTCTTTCTCATTTACGATAAAGGTGGTTACAGATTACCTACACGAATCAGGATAAAAAATGACACCATGCGGTTGGTCAGAGCAGATAACTCACAATTGGAGAGAAGTCTTTTTGAAGAAGTGCCGGAAGAAGGTATTAACCAATTGGAGAAATCAGTTGCTATATGCCTTGATGAGCAACAGAAATTACTGTGGTGGTATCGTAATCTCTCAAGGCAGGATTACTTTGTGCAGGGCTGGAAAAAGAACAGGATTTATCCTGATTTCCTGTTTACTAAAGTCTCTGACAAGGACCCAAATGATTACAGCAAGGTTTTCGTTATTGAGACGAAAGGCCTGCATCTGATGAATGAGGATACTGCTTATAAAGCAAGTGTATTCGATTTCTGCAACCATCTCGGCCAGCAAAAGGACTGGCGAGAACTTAACCTGGAATTTGACCATAAAGGAATTGAGTTCCAGGTGATCAGTGAAGCAGAGTGGAGAAACAAGATAAATAAAATACTAAGTTAGAAAGAGCATCAAAGTTGATTCGAGTTAAAGCTACTAAGTTTGATCAATATGGAGGCAGAAATGGCAATCTCTACTTCTGAACTTAAAGAGCATCTTATAAAATCCGGGCAGATGCTTCAATCGATAACAAAACTGGTAAAGACCATTGAGACCCTTGAAGAAAATCCTGCCGGTAATATGCGTCGTATAGAAAAATACTTGGGAGATATGCAAAAAGTGACAGCATCCCTCCCTTCAAGCAGTGAAACCAGACAGATGGTTGAGTCCTGGCTATCTCGGTATCTAGATCGTCTAAATACCCGTAAGGAAGAAATCCAACATACTTTTGGAGCAGAACTAGAGAGCTTATTAAAGGCGAAGGGCTTTGAATTGAAGGGGCAGTATCCTGAATTAAAAGCCGGCTTTTACACTCTTGAAGTGGATTTTACCAAGGGTGAAATAACAATCTGGTATGGACATAAACAGGAAATCATGGGTAAGGCACCTGTACTACCATCCGATGTTGCTAAGCAAATGGACCGAATTGACAAGGAATTGAGAGGCAGACCTCTCAAAGAAGACGTTTTTATAAAACGGCTCCACGAAGCTTATCTTCGCGTTCTTTCAAAAATGGGTAATAAAGAAGGGGAACATGTTCCGATTCTCGAAGTTCTTGCAGAATACGTTTTTCTTGAACAAGATAAGAGGTTTTTTACCGATCCTCGAAAGGAATTTTTTAAGGGATATAGCCGGGCTTTCTTCAGCTATGACCTTTATCGTTTGAAACAAAGGCGACTGCTTGGCAGGGAATTATCCTAGTTGTCGCAACGAGAGCAAATACAGTAAAGCGCGATACTTTCTTGTGGGTGCCGACAGACGATAAGGGTAACGGTTCAGTATATGGATATCTGTATTTTAGGGAGGTTACATGATGGAAACTATCTCCAAAGATGTTGCCAGATCTATTGTTGAGACCGTCGGTGGTTCTGGGAATCCACCTGAATATGGTTTTCAGTTTTTCACAGCAGGTCTTGATGAATACCTAAAGCCATTAGAGGAAGAATATTTGGCTTCACACATTAAGACCGGAGGAAAAACCATCAAAATGGTGGTAGGGCCTTATGGAGAAGGGAAAACTCACTTCTTATACTGCGTTAGAGAATTAGCATGGAAACACAGATTCGCAGTGAGCTACGTGAGGCTCAGTCCCAAAGAGACGCCTTTTCATAAACTTGAATCGGTGTACCAATCAATTGTGTCCAATTTAACTTATCCGATGGAGCCCCAGGAATTATTATCAGGTTATGAAAGGGGCATTGAGAGCTTTATTAAAGTATGGTTTGCTCAAAAACACAGTGAGGCTCAGAGAAAAGGATTTACTGGAGATCGGCTGAAAGAAGAACTCAATACTTATATATCAACATTACCTAATTTCGAAAGTATTAGTTTCAGCAATGCCGTAAGATGGGCTTTCCGATGCCTGCTCGACAGGCGGGACGAAGAATATTCAGTGATTATGCAATGGTTAAAAGGCGAAGGATATATTAGTGGCAAGGAAGGACATCCCAAATTCGGCATACTGCAGAGAATCGACAAAGGTACAGCGTTCGCGATGATCAGGTCTTTAGTTCGCTGGACGCGAGAAGTTGGGTACTCAGGCTTGATTGTACTTCTCGACGAGACCGAGACAACACCTAGTATGAGCGGTAAACAGAAGGACCAATTGTTAAGCAACTTGAAGGAATTTGTTGACGAATGTGGGCAAGGTACTCTTGCTAACTCAATGTTTTTGTATGCTGTCCCCGATGAGAATTTCCTGCAAGGTAAGACTCACATATATGAAGCTCTGAACCAAAGGTTATCTACTGTTTTTGAGACAATGAATCCGGTTGGAGTGAAGATCTACCTGGAACAGCTAGCGCTTGAACCAGAAGACCTTCTCCGTGAGATAGGCAGAAAACTTGCTAATGTCTTTGAGGTGGCGTATTCCATCAAGTTTAACGATAGGATCTTAAGTGACTCTATAGCTAACATAGCGCATGCTGCTCACGAAGAACGATTTAGGTCAGGGTATAAACGGTTGTTTGTCCAAGCAGCGATAAAAGGCTTCCAACTTCTAAGGAAAGATCCCTCTACTACAATCGGACCAGAACTGGCAAAGCAAACTATGAAGAGCTGACATGATTGGTAAGCGACTTGAACATGATAAATTTGGCAAGGGCTTCGTACAGGAGATAAAACATCGAGGGCTTGAATTACGTGCTTTATTCGATGACGGACTTGAGCGGTGGGTCCGAATTGATGATGTAAGGTTCTTGTCTTCGTCCTCGTTGTCAACTGCCGAAATGGCTAGCTCGTCTGTTGTTATTCCTCCGACACAAACCTATCTATCTCGTTCCATGATTGAAGCGTTCCGCCTAGGGATTGTGCCTTATAAGATGGTTGAGGACTTCACATTCGGACGAGATAAAGAAATAGCAAAAATAACAGACTGGTTGGCCGCTCCTGATATCGGCACTCTAATTGTTGAGGGTGATTATGGCAGTGGTAAAAGTCACTTATTGGAATATGCATATGCTTTGGCTTTACGTCAAGGCTACGCTGTAGCTCAAGTTGAACTCGATCCCAATGAGTCGCCACCCTATAAACCTAAAGCGGTTTACCGAAAGCTTGTTCAGACTTTTTGCTATGAGGAGAACCACACTCGGAAAAATTTCAGAGACTTTATGCACTTGCTATCAAAGAAGCCAATAAGTGATTTTAAGAACCACCGATACCTTTATAATTTTCTCAGTAGGATAAACACAATTCAGAACCCCGACTGGCTATGGCAATGGATTGAAGGAGAAACCAACTATTATGGATTGCCAATGTTATACGACCATGGAACAGCGGCAAACATGTATTGCAATATTTTGGCTGGTCTGGCCTGGGCCGCACACAATATTCTTCGACTAAAAGGATTAGTTTTAATAATCGACGAAGCGGAAAATGTAGATCCTGGATGGTGCTACTCATATCAAGTTACTAAAGGACTTAGCCTTATTTACGGGCTTGTCACATTAGCTGATAACGATATTAGGCTCCAAAAAGAGCGTCTTGTGGAGAGGTATCGTCCTGGCATTGGGGTATGGTTTGGCGAAGAAACTGACCTGATATATCACGGGTTCGCCAGAGACAAATATTGCTACTATTTACCGTCTTATCTGAAGGTGGCTTTTGCCTTTACGCCTACTTATTATCAAACCTATGTACTAAATAGTGAATCTAGACTTACGCTTCAAGTCATGCCCAAGTTCTCCATGATTGACGTTTTGACTAAACGTGGAGCTAGATTCAGCAGCATACGGCTGCAATCCCTATCTGATTCAGCTTTGAAAGAAGTATATGAACACATCTGCTTATTATATGATTCAAGCTATGATTTTTTGGAATCCGATTCAGATAACACAAAATCGTTTGATTTAATCAAGAGTAAGACTAACGGTGGGACAAGGTCGATGATCAAAGGGTCGGTTGAAATTCTCGATTTGAAGCGGTTTCATCATGGTATATCACTGGAGGAAATAGAGTGAATCAAGTTGAAGCCACCCTACAGATTAAGAAGTTGTTGAAAAGGACATGGCCAATCTTTTTTGGGAAATTTGGTAGGCTACTTCCTGTTCAATTGGAGACAATTCCTCGTATTTTAAACAAACGAAATGTCATCGTTAATTCACCGACTGCTAGCGGAAAGACTGAGGCGATAGTTGCACCTCTTGTGGAGATGTAACTAAAAAGTCCTACCCCTGGCTTGTCTCTGATCTACATTTCTCCAACGAGGGCGCTAGTCAATGACCTGTATGAGCGTCTTGCGGGCCTACTATCCGAGGTGAACCTGTCGATAAGTATAAAGACTGGAGACCGCCCACAATTTAGCGCTGGAAATCCTTCACCGTTCCTGATAACTACACCTGAATCTCTTGATTCACTTATATGCCGGAATCCGGATATATTCGTAAGTACCCGGTTTATCGTCCTCGACGAGATTCATCTGATAGATGGCACATTCCGAGGGGACCAACTCAGAATATTGCTGAAGCGATTGAAGAATCTGAGCTTATATAACATACAGTACTGTTGTTTGTCAGCAACTTTGAGCGAACCAGACGAAATCGCTCAGCGTTACTTCAATGATTTCGATGTTGTGACAGTACCAGGCTCTCGCGAACTTGAGTACCATCTATTTACATCTTTAGAACAAGCTTTCAAATCAGCTCAAGAGAGGAGGATGCGTAAAATTCTCCTATTTTGTAATCGCCGCGCAGAGGTGGAGGAGATTAGTGGGCAATGTAAAGCATTTTGGCCAGAAGATCACATTGTTGTCCATCACGGCAAATTGGATAGAAGTGTAAGGGAAGAGTCCGAAAGTTTCATGCGTGAATGCCGTTGGGGGCTTTGTGTCGCTACCATGACTTTGGAAATTGGTATAGATATCGGTGATATAGACGTCGTAATGCTTTACGGAGCTCCTTGGAGTGTATCTTCTCTGCTGCAGCGAGTTGGCAGAGGTAATA
>JAQULX010000255.1 GCA_028718465.1 Dehalococcoidales bacterium
GGCCTCTCCCTTCATCAATCCATAATCATTAATCGTTAATCAGTATTCCGCCATAACAAAATAGGAGTGAGATGCGGCGACTTTATGAATGGACTTTATTCATAAACTCGCTGATTGCCGGCTTTCCTGTCCGGTGAAACGCAATCGTTACCCGTGCATACCGGGCAGGCCTCAGGAAGACGGTTTCCCGGCCGTTATTTTCTCCGGGGAATCCAGAATCTGCCGGATATTTTCCCAGATACCCTGCTTTTTCCAGTGTTGAAGCCGGGTGAAACAGGTCGAAGGGGCCCCGTAGGTCCGGGGTATATCGCTCCATTTAGCGCTGTTTTTAATCACGTAAAGGATTCCGTTAATTAACTGCCTGTCATCATATCTGGGCCGCCCTGTCCGGGCTTGAGACGGCAGGAGCGGCGCGATGCGTTTCCATTGCTCGTCAGTTAATTCGGCGTCATTCTTCACAGGCGGTTCTTTCAGGGGGGCACGTTTATAATGCGATGATTTTTTATGGTTTTTCCGTTTGGGGTCGCTGTAAATGGCCGCCAGAGACCGGACCATTTTAGCGATCTGGTCCCTCAATGACCGGGGCTCCAGCACTTCGACCTCTTTTTCCCACCGCATGATCCAGGTCCGGAAGGAAAGAGTGTTGCGGGTTTTAAGAGTCATTACCATCGAGCCGTCGCTCTGGACTTCAGTTTCCTGGGAAGGATGCCAGACAGTCTCTCCAACCGACCGGCTGATTTTGGGGCTGAAACGCAGTTTTACCGTCTCTATCGGCTGGTGGGTTGCCAGCTTATCACTGGAGGTAATATCCCAGGGGGAGCTGAGATAGTCCATGGCATTAAAGCTGGCCGGGATTTCATAAGTATCCGGGGATATTTTAATGTCTCCCACGATATGGTCGGTCTTGAATGAGCGTATCGTCTTTTTGAGATGACAATAAGCGATTACGTAGCTGGAAAAACTTAATAAGGAAGGCTCGATAAAATATGGTTCGATGGTGGTCTCGGTCGAGTCCTGGATTCCCGGCTCGCTGTATTTGATGGTAACCCGGCGCCGGGAGGCCCAGGCCTCGGTCAACGCATTAAAATTTTTCAGCTTTCTTTCATCCCGCGGCAGTTTTTCCAGGTAGTCCAGTGTATGCAGGATCTGGTCTCGCAAATGAGGCGGCAGTATGGTATTTAACTTGATAAAGGTCGCTACCACGTTAGGATTATATATGCAGGAATAGTTCTGCATCAGCCGGGCTGACAGAAAAATATTCGTGGCTTCGGCCAGGGTAAACGTCACCGGAGGCAAAAAATAGCCCTCCACCACACCCCGCTTGCTGCCTTGTTCCCAGATCGGAACATCGAGCTCGTTTTCCAGCGTCAGCAGATCTCGGTAGATAGTCCTCTTGCTGATGGACAATTTTTGGGCAATATCATCCACTTCAATCCCGTGCGGATATTGCCATAACAATACCTGCAATTTCAAAAGGCGTGCAGTTCGGTCTCTTTTTCTGGCACGGCTGGACATATCCATTTTCCTGCTTAAAATCAGTAGTAGCTTCGCCTGTATTATAGCATTCTCCTTGCGTACACGAAAACCATTAAGGATGTAGATCGGATTATTTTGTGACAATCAAGTTGTCAACGGTCTGCGCTACAATTTATCGTTGGTGGGGTAAAGAAGATGTCATGTTGGAGGAGAGTGCAGTCCGGCACGGCATCTGCTGCAATCCGCTATTGCGCGGCTTCCATATAACTGCTGTACCCGTCATTGCGAGGATTCGGGACTTCTCTGCGGCAATCAAAAGCCTTTTGTACCAGCCCTCCATTAGATTGCCGCGGTCAGCCCGTGTGCTCGCCATGACGTGTTACGGGATTGATTGAAGGAAATCACCCATTCAGGATATCAGGCCCGGCGCTGCGGATCGGTTTCGGTTTTAGAAATTTGGGATCAGGATAGAACAAGCCTTATTTTATGAAAAAATATATTGTCTTTACGCTGGCTTGCCTGGGAGCGCTTATGACTGCGATAAGCGGTACCACGGTTATGGTAGCCTTTCCGGAAATCATGGCCTCGTTTAATACTACGATCGTATTATCCGGCTGGGTCCTCAGCAGCAATCAACTGGCGACCACTATCGGCATGCCGCTCATAGGCAAGATCAGCGATCTTATCGGCCACAAGAAGGCCTTCCTTATATGCATCTCGTTATTCACCGCCGGATCGCTCCTGAGCGCAGTGGCGCCTACCATAGAATTGCTGATTGCGGCCAGATTTATCCAGGGGCTGGGGACCGGGGGCTCCCTGCCGGTAGCAACCTCCCTGATAGCCGAAGAATATCCTGGTGATAAACAGAAGTATATCGGATTCCTGGTTGCCGTTTTTCCCATCGGGCAGATCATCGGCCCCAATCTGGGCGCCTGGCTGACCCATCAATACGGGTGGCAGTCCAATTTCTGGGTCTTCGTCCCCTTCGGCGCCCTGGTCCTGCTGATGTCTTTACTGCTCCTGCGCCGGAGCGCCGTCAAGGGAAAAGGCAGGCTGGACTTGCCGGGGGCTGTCTTGTTGACTCTTCTGATAACCTCCGTCATGCTCGGCATCAGCTTCATGGGATCTCGGGAAGGAGGAATTCCCTGGCTGTCAGTCGGCCTGGCTTTTGCCGCCGCTATTGTGCTGGCGGTGGTTTTTCTCCGGCATCAGCGGAGGACCGTGGATCCGATACTCGACCTGGCGGTATTGCGTGAGAAGCCCTTCATCGCCTCCAATATTTATAACTTTATATACGGGATCGCGCTTCTGGGACTTCTCAGCTTCATCCCTCTGTATGCCGTCAGCGTCTATGGCATGACTTTAATCGAGAGCGGCCTGGTCCTGACTCCCCGGTTCGCCGCCACCATGGTGGCGGCCTTCATAATCAGTATATATCTTGTCAAATGGGGCTACCGGCGTCCGATGCTGATCGGCACTGCCCTGTATGCCGCCTGCCTGTTCCTGATGGCCCCTGAGATCAGGGGGTTCAATCTGGCAGGCTGGCATATCAGCAGCTTTGCCTGGCTGTCCGGGATACTGTTTTTCATTGGAGTAGGCCAGGGGATGGCTACTCCCGCCTGCAACAATGCCTGCATCGAGCTGATGCCGGACCGGGTCGGCACCATTATGGGCGTCCGGGGCATGTTCCGGCAGGTGGGGGGCGTCATCGGTATCAGCACTATCGCTCTTATTCTCGAAAGTTCCGCGGATATATCCCGGGGCTTCCAGACTGTTTTCTTGGGCGTGGGGATGCTCCTTTTTCTCAGCATCCCGACGATTTTTTTGATTCCGGAAAGGCCCGGCCTGCCGGTTGCCATAGGCTCGCATACTCTTACCCATTAAAGGGGCCCTGACCAAAGGCCCTGAAAAAATGTTAATATAAGATAATCCGGCAAAAATAAAATAAAGGAGAGGAATAATGGATGCCATAATTGGTACCGGAAAGATTTCAAAAAGGGAATATGAGATTAAATCCGAGCTTAGTGTCTCTATTCCGATGAGCGACGGAATAACCATCGATGTCGATATCTTCCGTCCGGACAGCGACGGTAAGTTTCCCGCGCTTCTCGGGATTGCACCATTTGATAAGGAGCTTCAGTCCGACCGTATCTGGCCGGCGCCCACGCGCACCAGGCGTATCCGCGGTTCGCCGGATGCCTGCCTGGAAGCTGCCAGCACCGATTTCTTCGTCAGAAGAGGGTATGTCAATATTATCGCCAGCGTACGCGGCACCGGGAAATCCGGGGGGGTCTATCAGTACCTCAGCGCCCGGGAGCTAAAGGACACCTACGAGGTTATCGAGTGGGCTGCCCGGCAGCCCTGGTGCAACGGCAGCGTGGGCATGATCGGCCTGGGCTATTACAGCGCCCATCAGCCTCTGGTGGCGGAGATGCAGCCGCCGCATCTGAAAGCCATTGCCCCCATCGGCACTTTCTGGGATAGCTACCGCCATTTTTGGTGGCCGGGCGGAGTCCTGCAAAAGGGATTTCTCCGCTGGCTGGTCTCCCTGGTTAACTTTGACGCCCATACTGAAAAGAGCGTCCTGGCGGAAGAACTGGGAGAAGAAGGCTACCGTCAGGCCATTCAGCGCGCCCTGGCGGATAAAGACATCAACGGCGCTCCCGAGATAATGGAAGCTCTGAAGAACTTCAGTGAGACCGGGAACGTGAACTACCTGGATATCCTGCTGCACCCGCAGATGTCCAAATACTGGATGGAAAGAGGGTCCAATCTGGATTTCAGCAAAATCCAGGTTCCGGCCTATCTGGGCGCAGCTACTCACCGCCCCAGCGTATTCTATTACTACCCGGACTTCAAGATGCCCAAAAAGATGATCTTTTTCCCGCCGGCTTACCTTGACCGGCCTTTCTACCAGTTTACCTGGGAGCTTTTACGCTTCTTCGATTACTGGCTGAAAGGGATCGATACCGGCATCATGGCCGAACCGGCCGTTAAGATTTTTATCAGGAACTCCAATGATTGGCTCATGACCGATGACTTCCCGGTCCCCGGCACCCGGTGGATCCCCTTTAATTTGCATGATAACCATTCTCTGTGCGAGATCGAGCCCTGGCCTGATGCCCTGTCCGCTTCTTACGATGACAATCCCGAGAGCCGCGGCTGCCTTAAATACTACTCAGCCCCGATGGTGGAGAACACGGAGGTGGTGGGCCCCATCGTGCTCAACCTGTACGCCTCCTGCCGCGGGACGGACATGATCCTGAGAGGCAGCATCTGGGACGTCGACCCGGAGGGTAAGGAGACTGTCCTGAATAACGGCTGGCTCCGCGCTTCTCACCGTGAGCTGGATACGGAAAAATCCAGGCCCTGGCTGCCGGTCCACACTCATGCCAATCCGCAGCCCCTGGTCCCCGGACAGGTCTACCAGTTCAGCCTGGATATCTGGCCCATTGCCAATCTTTTCAAAGCCGGCCACCGCATTATGCTTAAGATCAGCAGCGCCGACGATCCGCCGGAGAACCTGTACCAGGTCGGCCACGAGCATCTGGTGAGCCAGACGTCCAATACCATCACGATATATCATGATGCCAAACATCCATCGCACATACTCCTGCCGGTCACTAAAGGCAACATTATCGGGACCTATGTTTCCGGAGGAGATATCAGCCTCAAAAACAAGGAGTTCAT
>JAQULX010000256.1 GCA_028718465.1 Dehalococcoidales bacterium
CCGGCGAATACCGGCTCCATAGTCATGACCACTGCTACGCGCATCGGCGATACCAGAGATTGTGCCCAGGTCTGCACCAGATAAGCCACGGCTGTTGCCAGTACCGCTGTGATGATCACGGCTATCCAGACTTCGCCATCCGGCGGAATTGTTAATCCTTCCGGCGAGGATGCGACCAGTGTTACGGCTGCGACCGTGCCGATTTGAACAACAGTAAACCCATATACCCGGTCCCGCGGCGTCCATTCTCCGAGGCCTACAATATGCGTTGCGCAGGACAGGGCGCATGATAAAGTTAAGAGTTCTCCAATGCCGATCGCCCAGCCATGCAGGCTGAGCATCGCCAGTCCGGCAGTGGCCAGAATGATTGACAACCAGGTGCTGCGGTTGCCTTTTCGCCGCAGAAACAGGATGGAAATAACCGCGGTCAGCACCACATACATCCCGGTAATGAATCCCGACACCGTGGCGGACGCCCAGAGCAATCCGTAAGTCTGGGAGATATAAGCCTGGCCCAGCACCAGCCCCATGATAACTCCGTGCCAGATATCAATCCGTGTCAGCCCGCGTAAACATGACGGGCGGAGGGCCAGCATCATCAGTGCTGCGATAGTGAAGCGCACTGCCAGAAAGTCCATAACCGGCATTTTAAAAACCGCATTTTGGACTATAATAAAAGTCGATCCCCATACTGCTGTTACTCCTACCATTGAAGTCAGTGCAATAGCCGGTGAGGATTTCCAGTTTCGTAACATGTTTCTCCGTATCAACTCTCTGAAGAATGGGTTCCGGGGCGAATTGGCTCAATCAGCGTCGACATTTTCCTGTCATATTTGAGGGGGCTTGTCCATATCTTCTTCTGTGTGAAGAGGGATCCAGCGGGGTTGATATCCAATCGCCAAAAAATACCAGGTTATATCTGCAGGACTTTACTGAGAAAGATTTTAGTACGCTCGTGAGTGGGGGAAGTGAAAAGCACATTAGGGGGCCCCTGCTCGATGATTTGTCCCTCATCCATAAATATGCAGCGGGTAGCGGCCGCCCGGGCGAAACCCATTTCATGAGAGACCACCACCATAGTCATCCCTTCTTTGGCCAGGCCCAGCATTACATCCAGGACTTCGGTTATCATCTCGGGATCGAGGGCGCTGGTGGGTTCATCGAAGAGCATTATCTTGGGATTCATCGCCAGAGCGCGGGCAATTGCCACCCGCTGCTGCTGACCGCCGGAAAGCTGCAAAGGATAAGCCCCGCGTTTCTCTTCGATGCCGACTTTATTGAGCAAATTGATGGCGATTACCTTCGATTCCTGGATGTTTCTCCTGCGCACTACCCTTTGGGCCAGGGTAATGTTGTCCAGCACCGTCAAATGCGGGAACAAATTAAAATGCTGGAAGACCATGCCCACTTCCCGCCTGACAGCGTTGATATTTTTGGCGCTTTTCAGCATGATTCCATCTACGATAATGCTGCCTGAATTGTAGTCTTCCAGGCGATTGATGCAGCGCAGAAGGGTGGACTTGCCCGATCCTGAAGGGCCCAGAATGACGACCACCTCGCCCTTCTTCACGTTCAGGCTCACACCCCTCAGGGCATGGACCCTGCCGAAATACTTATGCACATTATCAATTTGAATGATTGGTTCTGACATAACTACCTCTCGGTGGTCCTTTTGCTTTCCAGGTAGGATATCAAGCGAGCTGCGAATAATGTCATCACCAGATAAAGAAGCGCTACCATGGTCCAGGTCTCGATGGGATTAAAATGAGTTGACATGAACTCACGCCCGCGGCGGGTGAGATCGGCCAACGCCACAGCGCTGACCAGTGAGGTATCTTTAATGAGCATGATGAACTCGTTGCCAACTGGCGGGAGCACCAGCCGGAAGGCTTGCGGCAAGACTACATGCCGCATGGCCTGGAAGTAGGTCATGCCCTGGCTGCGGGCAGCTTCCATCTGGCCTTTGGGAATGCTCTGGATGCCGGCCCGGAATATCTCGGTCATATAGGCGCCGTAGCAGACTACCAGACCGACAACGGCCATAAGGAAGGCATTGGTTCGATATTCAGCCAAATATGGAATACTGAGCCATCTTCCAATCTCCTGGATCACTGCCGGGGCGGCGAGATACCACCATATTAGCTGGACCAGCAGCGGAATTCCTCTGACTATCTCAACGTACAGTGAAGTAATCAGGTGGATTACAGGATTTTTGGAAATCCTTCCCAGTCCGCCTATTATGCCGACGACGATGATTAAAACGAAGGAGATAACGGTTAACCGGAAGGTCATCCATATTCCGTCACGAACGAAAACCAGAATATCCCAGAAAGGGTCTGCCTTTAATGTGATCAGAAGGATGATCAGGAGAGCGACGGCGGCCACCAGCCACCACCAGGGGTCCATACGGGAAGGGTATTCATTTCCCGGTATGAATCTCGTACCTTTGTTGTCGACATCCGGGCTGGCCGGCGAAGCCGGCTCAGCCCTTCTGAGAACCATTTTGCCTAGATTTTTGAATATCCCCTGGGAACTCAAACTAGCCTGCCTATTTCATCCATTTAGCGGCATATTCCTCGATCAGTCCTTCATCCTTAACGGCTTTCAGACCGGCGTTGATCTTTTCCAGGATGTCTTCTTTACCCTTGGCCACGGCGATGCCGTAGCTTTCATCGGTGAACACCTCACCGGCAGCTTTTATTTTATCAGTATTTTTACCAACGTAGAGAAGGGCAACCGGATTATCGCAGACTACGGCGTTGATCTGGCCGTTCATCAGGTCCTGGAACGCCAATCCGATATCATCATAAGGTTTGGTGGTCGCGCCGTCGATCTTCTGGACCTCGATATCTCCGGTTGTTCCCAACTGCACACCTACCTGGCCGCTCAGCGTATCTTTGCCGGTGATGGTGGTATTGTTTATCTGCACCACTACCAGTTGTCCGGCGGCGAAGTAGGGATTGGAGAACAGCATTTCTTTTGCCCGATCTTCCGTAATAGTTATGGAAGATATGGCCGCGTCATACATTCCCTGCGCCATACCGGCCAGCAGGGGGTCCCAGGCGACATTGACGAACTCGATTTCCAGGTCGGCTTTTTCGGCAATAGCCTTCATGATATCGATATCCATGCCTTCGATCTCTTTGGACTGTTCATTAACGAACTCGAAGGGGGGCCAGGTGGCGTCAGTGGCGACCAGAAGTTTGGTGGCGGCTGCAGGCGTAGTAGGGGCGGCAGAGGTTGCAGGAGCGGCGGAAGTTGTGGGAGTACTGGTACCGCAGGCTGCCAGTAATAAGCTGGAAAGCACCGCTCCGACTATCAAGAGCCAGATTATTCTTTTCATTAAGATTTTCCTCCAGAAATTTAATTTGCCTATATCATAACAGAGATGACACCCTTTGCATAGCGAACCTGTTACCCGGTACTGTTTAAAAAAATGATTCCGAATTTGCTGCTGATTTATTGTATTCTTACCGGTATCCATGTGACAATGGTCTTTATCGAGATACCATCTCTTTCCACACTTCTTCCGTCCACTGATAGATGGTATAATATACCACCGAAGACCGGATATTAAGGCGTAAGAGCTGTTATGGAAAAATATTCAACCGTGATTATTGGCGGGGGAGCAGCCGGTATCTGCGCTGCTATCAGCCGGAGCCGCCAGCAGGAATCAGTCATTATCTGTGAAAAGACGGGGCAACTGGGCAAAAAAATACTGGCTACAGGGAATGGCAGATGCAATCTTCTGAACGAAAACCTGGATGAGTCCTATTATAACCCGGGAGCCAGGGGGCTGGTCAGAAGCGTTTTCGCCCGGTATGGCAAGTCCGCCATACTTGGCTTTTTTAAAGGGCTCGGACTGCAAGTGTATGCGAGAGAAGGCCGTATCTTCCCTGTCACCAACCAGGCCTCTTCAGTCCTGAAGGTCCTGGAGATGGAGCTGAAACGGCTGGCTGTCCCGGTCAAATACGGTTTTGATTGCAGTGGTTTCTCCTTTTCCGGTGACAGGATATTTGTTTCGGATAAAGAAGGCCGCAAACTGGAATGCCGGAAAGCCGTTATTACCGGCGGTGGGAAGTCCTACCCTGCCTTCGGATCGGATGGCAGCATTTATACCATAGCCGCTCAATTAGGCCATACTATTGTGGAACCCGTCCCCAGCACGGTCCCTCTGGTTATCAAAGACGTTCTTTGCCATACTCTGCAAGGCCAGAGGATCACCGCCGGAGCCAGCAGTATTATTGATGGACGGGAAGGCCCGGAGGTCAGCGGCGAGCTGCTTTTTACCCAATACGGATTGTCAGGCACCTGCATACTCGATATTAGTGAGGAAGTCTCTATTGCCCTCAACCGGCAGCGTAAAAACGATGTTTATATATCCGTAGATATGGTACCTTTTATGGATCGTGAGCAGCTTAAAAATGAGCTTGCATGGAGAAGGACGGCACAGTGGCCGGACCGGGACATGCTGACCGGAATATTGCCGAACAAATTCAGTCTGGCTCTAAAGGATATTTTACGGAACGATGATTTCGACATGATAGCAGGTGAGTTAAAGGGCCGCCGTTTCAAGGTCAATGGTACCCGGGGCTGGAACGAAGCCGAGTTTACCAGCGGTGGAGTCAATACCAACGAGGTCGAGGCTGGAACGCTGGAATCAAAGATAAAAAAAAGCCTTTTCTTTGCCGGAGAAGTGCTGGATGTGAACGGAAGACGCGGAGGATATAATCTCGGCTGGGCGTGGGCTTCCGGGATGGCAGCCGGGAAGGCCTCCTGAAACAGTATCCGCCGTACCGCCAGGTCAATTTGATATATAGCGACCGCAAAACCGAATGTCAGGTTTTTAGCTTTAAAAATACGACATTTTGTTTTTCGCCAGCTATATATCAGGAAAGAGAAGCGGCTTCTCATGGGCTGCGGCCTGGTTCTTCTGTCATACAGTAGCCGGTTCTGACAACCTGAAGACCAGGGGAAGGCTCAGGTTAGGGTTTGATTAAACATAACCAGCAGACCGGTCGCCGACCTGATCCGCCTGCCGGACAATATGCCGGCGGGCCGGCTCTGGGATTTTTCCGTGAGAATTATTCCTGATCATCTGGAGCAAAAGAGCAAGCATCAGTTGCATGGATTCCTCGCTGAGCC